>JAOARE010000011.1 GCA_025210695.1 Rickettsiales bacterium | reverse complement strand
TGTCTCATAGTTTATTGGAGGTTGCCACTGCAGCAGTGTCAGCAAAGGATTCTCTCAAAATACCTACAAAGTAAAATAGTTTCATACCCGCTCCTATCAAAGCAGTTAATAATACCTTTCCTAGTCTTATGACAGATGCTAAGCAATTGCTTGCTAAAGTTTTTGTCTTTCCAGAGGCAGTTTTACCTACTCCAAGTACTCTAGTGTTTTTTAGCTCTTTCTTTAAGTCATTGTAATTATTTGCAAGCCTTTCACAGGCATCGTATTTTGTCTGATCTAATACTTCAGGATTATCAACAAAATCGTTTAATTCTTGTGCTTTACCATCTTCTTTAAGTTTTTTATGTTTTTTATAGTTTTCAAATGTTGCAGAAAAATTTTCTATTCCTAGTTTATCTCCACAATATTTAGCAAATCTATCAAGTCCTTCTGTTGATTCCTTATATCCAGCTTTACCTTTGTTAAGTGCATCTTTTCTTAAATCATATTTAGCTTCTTTAAATAATTTATTAGTAAGATGTCTCAAGTTTTTGTTTTCTTTGCCAATGGCAAGTTTTTCTCTTATGGTTCCATATATTTCTTCACGTTTTTTTTCAGCAGGTTCTTCAAAGTTTTGAGGTTTGTTTTCATTGTCCATAATTATTACCCCTTTTTCATAGCCAAACATAATAATAAGATAAACGTAAAAGATTAACTATTGGTTAATGTGTTTGCTTTGAGTCTATAGATAGGATTAGAGCGTTATATTATTTCTTAAGTTAAACTAAATACTCTGATAGGTTTGCATAAACCATTTTCTATTAAAACAATAGCTTGCAATATTCCTTCTTTAGTTATTTGTGCGGTCAGATTAGAAGCAGAATAATCTTTTAGATGGATTTTTACTCCATTTCTGAGAAGTGCAACTTGATCTGATGAAAGCTCTATGACTGGAATATTACCCATTCCATATGAAACGGGTAGTAAATGAGTGTTAAGATCACTATCAATTAAATTTTCTATGGTTACGGAGTCTTCAATTTTAAATTTACCAACTCTAGTTCTTTTAAGAAAAGAAATATAGCCATGGCTAGCTAAGCTTCTGGCAATATCCACCCCTAAAGATCTCACATAAGTTCCTTTGCCACAGGTTACTTTAAACTTGCTTACTCCTTGTTTTTCATCATGGGTAATTAGATTTAAAGATTCAATTAATATTTCTCTGGGGGATAAGGCAACTTCTTTTCCTTCTCTAGCTAATTTATATGCTGGATTACCATTAACTTTAAGCGCTGAATATATGGGGGGCATTTGCATTATTTTTCCGATAAAGTTAGCTATGGCTTTTTCAATCTCAGAAGCATTAGGAATTCTTCCCCCACTGGCAGTTATTTCTCCTTCGCTGTCTCCAGTACTGCGTTCTTCTCCCCAGGTTAGATCAAATTCATATTCTTTTGAGGCATCCATAAGATATTTTGTGGTTTTGGTAGCTTCTCCTATGGCTATTGGCAATACTCCATGTGCTAATGGATCTAAAGTTCCAGCATGGCCAACTTTATTGTTTTTTCCAGTAAGTCTTTTTACTTTCTGCACCGCATGATTAGAACTTTCTCCCAAAGTTTTATTTAATGTGATCCAGCCGTTATATATTTTCATTTTGTCTATTTATTCGGTTCCTAAAAACAGTGATATTATACAAGATTTTTATTATTAGCTAGTTGAGTCAGTATTTTGTTGAGGGTTTAGAGTTGAACAATCCCCATCAATAGGTCCTTCAATTCCTTCTATGGTAATAGAACCTAAAAGAATCCTAGAATCTACATGTGGAAAAATAGCTATGGGGGAGTCCTCTATTTTTTCGGATGTATTATTATGTATTTTTGCTAAAGAATCTACATGTTTAAACATAAGTGGAGTATAGATCTTTGTTATATTATTTTCATCTTTAGATTTGCTCATAATATTTCTCATGTCTGTATAACTTAATATCATTATAATTTATCAATTATATTTAAAACAAGCATTATATAAATTAATTGTTATCTATTGCTATTTTACATAAAATTGCTTAAATTTATCGCTATTATAAATCTAAAAATTATAGGAATAAAAAACAATGAAAACAGCTTTTATATTTCCAGGACAAGGTTCTCAGAGCGTTGGAATGGGAAAAGAATTTTATGATAATTTTCCAGTAGCGCGTCAAGTATTTGAAGAAGTGGATGATGCTTTAAACCAAAAACTATCAGACATCATTTTTAATGGATCTATGGAAGATTTAACTTTAACTGCTAATTCTCAACCAGCTATTATGACAACCTCTATTGCTATTTTGCGCAGTCTTCAGCATGAAACAGGGAAGGGGATTGCAGAACTTTGTGATTATGTTGCTGGGCATTCATTAGGAGAATATACTGCTCTTTGTGCTGCTGAAAGTTTGTCTTTAAGTGATGCAGCAAAATTGGTTAGATTGCGTGGCAAAACAATGCAAGAAGCAGTTGCTCCAGGAGTGGGGGGCATGGCCGCCATTTTAGGAATGGATATAGAAAGCATCTCTAAAATTCTAGAGGAAGTTAGTGGTGACAATATAGTTTGTCAGATTGCTAATGATAATTGCCCTGGTCAAGTTGTTATTTCTGGGCATATGGAAGCAATTGAGGTTGCTTGTGCAAAAGTAATTGAAGCAGGGAATAAAGCTGTGAAGCTACCAGTCAGTGCTCCATTTCATTGCGATCTTATGGATCCTGTTAAAGAAGTCATGGCAGAGGCTTTAGATAATGCTAAAATTATTGCTCCTAAAGTTCCTCTTGTTGCCAATGTTCTAGCCACAGAGATAACAGATCCAAATCAGATAGTAGATTGTTTAGTTGAACAAATTTCAGGTGTAGTCAGGTGGACGGAGTCTGTGATGCGCTTTAAAGAATTATCTGTTGAGAATATTACTGAAGTTGGTTCAGGAAAAGTTCTTAATGGAATGAATAAGCGTATTGATAGAGGATTTAATTTGAAAAATATTCAAGCTATTGGAGATATGGATAAGTCTATCTAACTTAAATTTTCTAGTTTTAGAATTTGTTTATTATGAGAGGATAGAATCATTGAGTGGGTTTTCCATTTGTTGTCTATCTTCTCAACGCCATTTAATAATGGACCAGTAGTAACTCCAGTAGCGCAGAATACAGAATCTTTGCTGACTAAATCTTTTAAAGCGTATTTCTTATTTAAATCCTTTATGCCTAATTTATCAGCTTTGGATTTTTCATGATCGTTTTTAAAAAGCAGGCGACCCATCATTTGTCCACCTAGGGTTTTAAGAGCAGAGGCTGCTAAAACTCCTTCAGGAGCTCCACCAATACCTAAATATAAATCAGCTTGTTTCATGGCAACAGCCATTACAGCTGCCACATCTCCATCTCCAATTAATTTAACTCTAGCGCCAGCTTCACGTGTTTTAGCAATTATTTCATCATGACGAGATCTATTTAGAATTATAACACTTAAATCACTAACATCAGATTTATTATATTTTGCAATGTTTTTTAGGTTATTAGAGATTGATTCATCAAGATCAATAACTTGCTTCTCAGCTGGAATATAAGAGGCAATTTTATCCATGTAAACATCAGGAGCATGAAGCATTCCACCATATTCACTAATGGCTAAAACAGCTAAAGAACCTGGCATGGCATTAGCACATATGGTTGTTCCTTCAAGTGGATCTACCGCAATATCAAATTGAGTTTCTATATCTTTAAGAAGACCAACCTCTTCACCAATAAATAGCATGGGAGCTTCATCTCGCTCTCCCTCACCAATAACAATTCTTGCTTTGAAGTTCATTTTATTTAGAGCTTTGCGCATAGCGTCCACTGCGGCTTTATCAGCAAGTTTTTCATCTCCTTTACCAATAAAGTGATAGCAGCCAATTGCAGCTTCTTGAGTGGACTTAACAATCTCTAATAAATCTAACATTCTATTCCTCAAAGGCCTTTAATACTGCTTCAGTTATTTTTTTAGCATCACCGAAGAGCATCATGGTATTATCTCTAAAGAATAACTCATTATCAACACCAGCGTAACCAGAAGACATACCGCGCTTTACGAAGAAAACAGTTTTTGCCAATGCAACGTCTAATATAGGCATTCCATATATTGGGCTTTCTGGATCTGTTTTTGCTGCTGGATTGGTTATATCATTAGCACCAATAACAAATGCAACATCTGCGCTTGAAAAATCTCTATTGATATCTTCCAATTCAAATACATCTTCGTAATCAATGCCAGCTTCAGCAAGCAATACATTCATATGTCCTGGCATCCTTCCTGCGACTGGATGAATAGCAAAGCGCACTTTAACTCCATGTGCTTTTAGTTGCTCAGTCATTTCTTTAACTGCATGCTGAGCTTGAGCAACTGCCATTCCATATCCTGGAACAATTATCACGTCTTCTGAGTTTTTTAAGATGAAAGAAGCATCCTCAGCTGCTACTGACTTAACAGGACGTTCTTCAGCTGAAGAAGCACCAGCGGTTTCTCCAGAACTACTTGCAAACCCACCAAAAATAACATTAAAGAGTGATCTATTCATAGCTTTACACATTATATAGCTAAGAATAGCACCACTGGCTCCAACTAAAGCTCCAGTTATAATAAGCAAACTATTTGATAAGGTGAAACCAATACCTGCAGCTGCCCAACCTGAATAAGAGTTTAACATGGAAACCACAACTGGCATATCTGCACCGCCAATAGGAATAATTAATAACCACCCCAAGAGAAGAGAACAGGCAATTAATAATACAAATGGAAGAAATGATTGAGTTGCACAGAAACTATATATAAAGAAGAGTATAGTCAATCCCAATGCAAGGTTAACAAAATGCTGTCCTTTAAAGCTAGTGGGATTTCCTTTCATAATTCCTTGTAATTTAAGGAAAGCTACAATTGAACCGGTAAATGTAACTGCACCAATTGCTGATCCAAGACCAAGTTCTATCAGATTTGAAATTTTTAACTGTCCGCTAACTCCAATATTATAGGACTCAGGGGAGATATATACCGCTATTGCAATCAATACGGCTGCAAGCCCCACAAGGGAGTGGAACGCTGCTACCAATTGTGGCATAGCAGTCATCTGAATTTTTTTAGCAATGAATATTCCAATTACTGCACCAAGCGCAATTCCTGCCCATATTATGGTGCTGCTTTCAATTGTAGGGCTATAAATAGAGGTCAGAATGGCTAATGCCATGCCTAAAACTCCAATTATATTGCCTGATCTTGCGCTTTGAGGAGAAGACAATCCTTTTAGAGCTAGAATAAAACAAACTGAAGAAACTAAGTAAAGTAATGAGGAAATTTCTGTTGTCATAATTATTTTTTCCTAAACATTGATAACATTCTTTGGGTAACTACAAATCCACCGAAAATATTTACTGCTGCTAGAGTTACAGCTAAAAATGCAGATATCTGAGCAAAGCCAAAATCTTTTGGACCTAAAGCGATAATCGCTCCAACAATAATGATGCCTGAAATGGCATTAGTTACAGCCATTAAAGGGGTGTGTAGAGCAGGGGTTACCTTCCATACTACATAATATCCAACAAAACATGCTAATACAAAAATACTAATGGCAAAGATTAATGGATCAACACCTTGAGTTATTTGTGCTGCAGGCTCTATGGTAATATCATTTAGTTTATTCACCAAAGCACTGCTAGCTTCAGATAAAGTTTTAGATTGTGCAGCAATAGCACTTGCACTATCTATTGCATCAGAGAGATTACTAGACATTTTAAACCTCCTTAAAGTTTGGATGAACTATTTTGCCATCATGTGTTAATACGCAAGCTTTGATAATTTCATCGTTAAAGTCTATATTTGCTGTTTTGAATTCTTTATTAGTGATATATTCTAAGAAATTATAAAGATTGCGAGAATATAATTTACTTGATTCTGCAGTAATTTCAGAGGCTATATTACTATAGCCAATAATTTTTACGCCATCATGATTAATAATTTTATCAGCCACACATCCTTCACAGTTTCCACCACTGGCTGCAGCTAAATCTATTATA
Organism: Rickettsiales bacterium; assembly: GCA_025210695.1. Taxonomy (NCBI): domain Bacteria; kingdom Pseudomonadati; phylum Pseudomonadota; class Alphaproteobacteria; order Rickettsiales; species Rickettsiales bacterium. The sequence goes on along the minus strand of JAOARE010000011.1, from coordinate 19,001 downwards.
ACAGAACCTTCTCGCATATTTTTTACCATTTCTAAGGTAATCAACTGAGGAGCAGGGCGTCCTGGGATCAGCGCAGTGGTAATCACTATGTCGCTTTTCTTAATGGCATCATGAATAAGTTGCTTTTGTTTTTGCTTATATTCTTCGCTCATTTCTTTAGCATATCCACCACTTGTTGAGCCATCTTCTTCAGTTGGAACCTCAATGAATTTTGCTCCCAAACTTTCAACTTGTTCTTTTGCTGCAGCTCTAACATCAAATGCTGAAACAATAGCGCCAAGTCTTTTTGCAGTAGCAATTGCTTGTAATCCTGCAACTCCAGCTCCCATTACTAGAACTCTAGCAGGGGACACTGTTCCTGCAGCAGTCATCATCATTGGGAATGCTCTTGGATATTCATTAGAAGCTTTTATTACAGCCATATAACCTGCAAGGTTACTTTGCGAAGATAATACATCCATTCCTTGAGCTTTAGTAATTCTTGGGGCCAATTCCATTGCGACAGAAGTAACATTCTTCTCAGCATATGTATTAAGTAATTTTTTATTGTTATGTGGAGAAAGAATTCCCACTAATAAAGCTCCAGGTTTTATGAAATTCAATTCTGTGAATTCATCTTTTTTAGAGCTTTCTGGAGATGGTTGAACTTTTAGAACAACATTAGCATCAGCAATTATTTCCAATAATACTTTAGAAACTTTAGCACCAGCTTTAGTATATTCTTCATCACTAATAGAAGAAGCTTTTCCAGCACCTTGCTCTATATTTATTTCAACACCTGAGCTTACTAGTTTTTTTACTATTTCTGGAGAAATTGCAACTCTTTTTTCGCCATTTGCTCTTTCTTTTAATATCGCTATTTTCATAATATCTCGTATTTTATTTTAAGATTCTAGGTGGTTATTATAAATTACAACTATAATAAGTTAATAGGGAAATTGTGCAAGAGTAATTTAGAAATAATTATATTTTGTTTTACTGATGCATTTCTTCAAAGTTAAGATTCATTGAAGCTATTAGCTCATAATATAAAAAGATAGTTAGTAAAAATATAAATACAACAGAAAGTATTTTGTACTTATGTTGCTTGAGTTTGCTTTTATCTGAGATAACATCCATTAATTCATCGCCAAAGACAAGAGAAAGAAAGGTTCCAAGGCAGGATAGGGCTATTATTGTCCAGTAAGGATATGGGGAGGATAGTATTTTATAAAATACTTTCATCAACTCATTATTTGAATAATATTCAGGAAAATAATTGATAGCAAGAATATTTATTATGATGGCAAATCCCCATATAATAACTTCTGAAATAACCATTCTAATTCCAAATAAAAGTCTTAATGGGAAATCTACTAGAAATCCTGCATCAGCTATTGGTGTGCATAATACAAAAAAGCTCCATGTTAAAATAGAAACTATTCCTCCAGTAGTAAAATCATATTTTATGCTTAGATAGAGAAAATATCCTATCATCAATAACGCTAATAGAAGAAATTTTTTTAGAAGTTTATTATTCTTTTTCATAACTGTTTTTTAACAATGTATTTTAGCTATTAATATAATATATATTTAAGTGATCAAATAATGTTTTAATTTATAGTCTAAGCTTTATGTGTTTATGTTGATATATATGTGATACTTTGATTATATAATATTTTATTAGAATTTGAGAGAGAATTTATATGATATATAAAAATAAGAAATTTGGAGTATTTGGCTTAGGGCTTTCAGGAATAGCCACTATGAAATATTTAACCCGAAAGGGTGCTGAATTTATAGCTTTTGATGATAATCAAAAATTTATCTCTGAAATTTCTAAAAAATATCCTGAATTTAAAGATAAGATATGTGATTTGGATAATGATTTATGGCAAGAGATTGATTATTTGATTTTAAGTCCTGGAATCCCTTTAACACTTCCATTTTCTCATAAGGTTGTAAAAATTGCTCATAAAGTTAATGCTAAGATTATTTGTGATATAGAATTGCTTTATCTTGATAATTCAGATCTATATTTTATTGGTATTACTGGAACTAATGGAAAATCCACCACCACTGCTCTTATAACTCATATTTTAAAATATAATGGAATTGATGCTGTTGCTGGAGGAAATATAGGAATACCGGTATTAGATATAGATACTAGCAATAAGGATAGAGTCTTGGTTGTGGAAGCTTCCTCTTATCAATTAGATTTGATGGATAAAACAAAATTTAATATTGCTTTATTTCTTAATATAACACCTGATCATCTAGATCGTCATGGTAATATGGAGAATTATAAAAAGTCTAAATATAGAATTTTTAAACATCAGACTAATAGCGATCATGCCATAATTAACAGCAATCTTGATCAGCTTTCCAATTCAATATCATTTTCAGCAAAGGATTTAATAAAATATAATATACCTCATAATACTTCTTTGTTAGGTGAGCATAATCAAGAAAATTTAGCAGCAAGTATTGCTTGTTGTTTAAGATTTGGATTAAGCATAGAGCAAATTATTAAAGCTATACCCAGCTTTGTGGGCTTAAAGCATCGGATGCAATATTTAGGTGTTCACAACGGCGTTACCTTTATCAATGACAGTAAAGCCACTAATGCAGACTCCACCTCAAAAGCATTATCAAGCTTTGATAATATTATCTGGATCGTTGGAGGAGTAGCAAAGGAAGGTGGAATAGAACTTTTAAAAGAACATTTTCCTAAAGTGAAACAAGCTTTATTAATTGGAAGATCTTCTGACGAATTCTCTAAAACCTTAGAAGGCAAAGTTAAATGGAAAAAATGTGAGGATCTTGAAAATGCCTTTAAAGAAGCATGTAAGATAGCTAGAGAAGGGGATGTGGTGTTGTTATCTCCAGCTTGCGCCTCTTTTGATCAATGGAAAAACTTTGAGAAAAGAGGCGAAGCCTTTATAGATATGGTTGCCTTAAAAGTTTAGGGCTTAATCACAAAGCAATTCATCCCAGCATCTTTAAAGTTTGCACATGCTTTTTGTGCTAAGTCTTTGTTTTTAAAGGGACCAACTTGCAAGCGCTGAAAGATTCCTTTGCCTGGAATATCTTTGCTTACGATGTAATGTTTATATCCTTTTAAGACGCTAGAATGTTTCCTAGACATAGACTTCCAAGATTTTTCAGCATCGCTAACTGATTTAAAGGAGGCAATCTGTACTTTATAAGAGTTATCTGATTTTTGAACAAATTCAGGTTTCTTTTTGGATTCTTTTTTGGTAACAGGTTTTATATATTCCTCAGTTTTCTTAGGCTCTGCTTTAGGAGCAATATTTTTCGTCTCAGAAGGCTTCATAACAGGAGCTTTCATAGTTACAGTAGACCTTTCTGGCTGTACTTTAGGAGTAGATTGTACCTCCTCAGTTTTATCGGGTGTATTATTAGTTGTTTCTTGTGGAACAACCTTTTTAGAAGTATCATCTGTTACAGCTGTTTTATCAACAGAATCTATAATAGCAATAGTTTCTTCTTTTTCTTTGACCTCAGAAGTTTCATCTAATTTTTTTACTGTTGGTGACATATCTGCTAAAAACAAATCTTTTTTATCTATAGGTTCTTCGGCAGGAGGCAATAATACTTCTGTTTTATCGTGATTCTTACGATTTCTATCTATGTTGTCATATATATCTTTATCCATGTTCTTTACAATCATGCCACCAGGATCTGCCGGTTGACTTTTTATTTCGTCATCATCAGCTGAGACAACTATAACTTCATCATAATTTTTTGTTTGATATGACTTGTAAATATACCAAGCACCAAGCATTAGTCCAATTGATACAGCTATTATGATAGATAATGTTACAACGCTATAGTTTTTGGTTTGTTCTTCGAATAACTCCTCGTCTATTATGTCATTTTGTTCTTTGGCTGTTGGTTCTGACTGAGAATCCATTGGTTCATTAATCTGTTCTTCTAATGGATTATTTTCGTCATTGTTTAATGCTTCTTTTTTTTGTTTATTATCTTTCATGTTTACTCCTACTACATATTATCGACTGGAGTTATATTCAAAACTTCCAATCCAGATCGGATTATAATACTAACAGACTTTGCGAGCATTAGTCTAGCTAAAGTTTTTTCGAAGTTGTTTTCTATAATAAATCTTAAATCACTGTTGTCATTTCCTTTGCTCCAGAAGCTATGGAATTCGGACGCTAATTCAATTAGAAAGAATACTAAACGATGTGGCTCTTGGTGAACACAGGCTTGTTCAACAATCTTTGTCCAGCTTGACATTAGCTTGATTAACTTAAAATCTTCGTGGCTATCTAGGTTGCTTAAATTATACTTTTTGTCATTTATTTTTTCTATATATTCTTTATTTCGTTCTTTTGCATTCTTTAGAATAGAATTAACTCTGGCATTTGCATATTGAACATAAAAAACAGGATTGTCTTTTGATTGCTCTTTTACTTTTTCAAAATCAAAATCCAATACTTGATCGTTTCTTCTAGTAAGCATCACAAAGCGTACTATGTTTTGATCTACTTCTTCTAATACATCATTCACGCTTATAAAAGTTCCAGCTCTTTTGGACATTTTAAAAGGCTGGCCATTTTTAAGAAAACTAACTAATTGGCAGAATTTGATGTCAAAATCAATTTCTTTCCCCCCTATAGAAAGAGCAGCAGCTTGCATTCTTTTTTTGTATCCCAAATGATCAGCTCCTAAGACCATAGTTATTTTTTTGAACCCACGTTCAATTTTATTCTTCATGTAAGCTAAATCAGCTGCAGCATAAGTCCAATCACCATTAGATTTTTGTAGGGGTCTGTCTATATCATCTCCAAAGTCGGTAGTGCGAAACAATAATTGTTCTCTCTCTTCCCAGTCATCAGGAAGTTTTCCTTTAGGAGGAGTTAAAATTCCACGATAAACTAGATTCTTTTCTTCAAGGAACTTTACAATTTCATCTATTTTATTTTGTTTATGTAGAGTTTTTTCTGAGAAAAACACATCATATTCAACTTTTAAGAGCTTTAGGTCTTGTTTGATTAGCTCCATCATGGAGTTTACGGTAAATTCTTTTATTAGTTCCATGTCTTTTAAACCATGACCATATTTTTTAAATAAGTCTTGTCCTATAGGGATTAAATAATCGCCCGGATATAATCCTTCAGGAACTTCTCCGATTTCTTCCCCTGAGGCTTCTAAGTATCTTAAATAAGCTGATTTTGCTAAAACATCTATTTGCGCTCCAGCATCGTTAATATAATATTCTTTTGTGACCTTATATCCGCATTTTTTCATCAGTTTTGCTAATGCATCACCATATATAGCACATCTACTATGTCCAATATGCATAGGCCCAGTTGGGTTGGTTGAAAGGAATTCAATATTAATATTCTCTCCTTTTCCTATATTATTGTCACCAAAATTAATATCTTGCTTTATTATATCTTCTAAGCTTGAAATCCAAGATTTTGCAGTTAGATTAAGGTTGATAAAGCCTGGTTTTGCAATGTTAGCTTGATCTACATAATCTAATTTCTCTAATTCATTTTTTATTAGCTCTGCAATTTCCATAGGTTTTTTAGAAAGGGATTTTGCAAGCAGCATGGCAATATTTGTCGATAAGTCACCATGGTCTGGGTTTTTTGGAATCTCAATGGATAATTGTTTTTGGTTTGGCTTACAAGAAAATAAATTTTGGGCTATATTATTAACTTCTTGTTTTAGTTGGTAGAATATATTCATATTAGTATCTCTTGTTAGTATAGCTTGATGAAGCTTCAAAAAATGATTGGTACTCGGCAATGGCGTAACGATCGCTCATGCATGCAATAAAGTTACCAATTATAATAGCTGCTTCTCTTTTATTGTTAGCAGATATTTTTGCTTGTAAAAATTCAGGAAGGCAAGCAAAATCATCCATATATAGAGAAAATAACCCTTTTATTATTCTTTTACCTATATTTGCCATTCGCATTACGCTGTGATGAGTATAAACCTTAGACATTAAGAATTTTTTTATTTGTTGGTGATAGTTTTCAATTCTTTCTGAAAAACATGCTAAGGGGTGTTTTAGTTCTCGGATATCTTGATTGGTTTTTATAGAAAATTTATTAATATTATTTTTAGTGCTTTCAATTAAATCAAGAATCATCATATTTTTCATTCTTTGAATTGATTCATGAAGTAAAATATGCTTTTCACAGTTAGGATATTCTGTCTTTACTTGTTTTATAATTTCTCCAAATATATCTAGTTCTTGGAGTTCATCAAGAGTTATAAGTCCTGCTCTAAATCCATCGTCAATATCATGGTTGTTGTAAGCTATATCATCAGCAAAGGAAGATATTTGTGCTTCAAGAGATGAATGTTTATCTAGCTCAAGATTATAGGTTTTTGCGTAAGATAATAGTATAGGGGGGATTACTTTCCCTATTATAGGCCCGTTATGTTTAGCAATGCCATCAATCATTTCCCAGCTTAAATTCATTCCTTGGAATTGAGGATGTCTATGCTCAATTTCAGTTACTAAGGTAAGAGTGTGAATATTATGGCTGAAATCAGTGCCTAGATCTTGCATTACTTCTTGCAATGCATCTTCTCCGGCATGACCAAAGGGTGCGTGACCTAAATCATGTGCTAAAGTTAAACTTTCTGATAACTCACTAGAAATATTTAAAGCTTTACTAATAGCCTTAGCAATTTCTGCTGCTTCTAGACTATGTGTTAATCGATTGCGGTAATGATCTCCCTCATGATTAACAAACACTTGAGTTTTATATTCAAGACGACGAAAGGCGGTGGATTCAATTATTCGATAACGATCTAATTCAAAAGGAGATAAAATAGATAAACTATCTTTTTCAGGGTATAACCTTCCTTTGGAGTGAGAAGGATTAGAGGCAAATCTTGCAAGCATGAATAATACTCCTAGAATTAATTTTTATAAATCTATTATAGCAATAAATGCCTAAGATTCAATGGTCATTGGGTAAGACATTGTGAAAGGTTTAAAGATATCTATATTCTAAATTATTCTTGTTTCCATTAATTTCTTCCCTCTGATTTTGTACTGCGCTGTAATTTTGGAGGTTTTCTTAAATTGTCTTGAGTTGGTGACATACTTACAGTCTTAGCTAAATTTACAATGGGTTGTACAGCATTAATAGCTTTTTGTTGCACAGAGAGATTTTTATATATTCTATTTATATCTTGAAGTATTTCACCACGTTCATTGTTATCAAGGTCTGCTCGTAGGTTGCTCATTAATTTTTTTCTAGAGTTTTGTATTCCTTCAAAATCTCTATTCGAGATTGCTAGGTTTATTTCTCCTACTATATTACTATGGACATTTAGTGCTGAAGTTATTCTGTCGCTATATTTTTCTGGATGTAAAATCATAAGTCCATCTTCTTGGGAAGGTATGGAAGCGATTGACCTAAATGTGGAAATAGGAGGGGTTTCTCTTGGTTGATTCTCATCAAGACTTGCCATTGTGTGTTCCGAGTTGGTCGGAGAAATACTGGAGTTATCTTTACTTATAGAAATAATGTTTCTGCAGCGATCTAAGTCATTAAACATTATTAGTATATCATCTTCATTGACAGGAGACCTGCTCAACTCACTCATTAAAGCAGAAGCATTTTTTTCAAATAATTCAATATTTTGAGCCTCAATGTTTTGATCTATTTCTTGTAATAATGGTATATTTTGTCTAAGTGTATCTTTTAGTCCTGATTTGTATTGAGAAGGTTTTATATGCTTTAATATAACTTCAGATAAGGCAAATTCAGCAATCTTATCCCCTTTTTCTGAGGCCTCTGTTATAGGTTTTATTAAGTCAATCCTCGCCTGATCTATCTTTTCTTTAGCCTCATTTTGATCTCGTTCGAATAAGAAGGCAAGTTCGGGCATTATTTTTTCATCAATGCATTCCACTAACTTCATATAATCTTTTCTTTTTTCATTTTGTGCATATTGATTATAAAAAACTTCATCTAAATTAGTTTTAATGAAGTCTAGTAAATGCTCTCTACGTTCTTCATCTGTTAAATCTCTACTGCGTTTACGATTGGAAAACCTACGGTAATCACCTGGGTTAAAATCATCTCTAGGCATAACTTAACCTTATTCTCATATAAATGGATTTAAAAATAATATAGGAAGCTCATTAATAAATGGTTAATTAGATGTTTTTAATGTTTAGTTTCAACTTCTTCTACAGTTAGAAACATAGTTATAGTTTTTCCATCTCTAATAATTTCTAACAATACTTGTTTCTTAGGATGTGTTTCAGCAACCATTCTGGGTAATCCTTTTGTGTTTGTTATTGTCTTTCCGTCAAATTTTAAGATAATGTCTCCAATTTTGATCCCTGCTTTTTCCGCTGGCCCTCCTTTGGCAACACTAGATACTAAAGATCCAATGTTGTCTTCAGGTGTTTGGGTGGCAATTCCAATCCAACCATGGTGAACTTTTCCATCTTTGAGTAATTGATCAATAATAGGTTTCGCTATAGAAGAAGGTACAGCAAATCCAATTCCAATATTTACACCTGTAGGAGAAACAATAAAGAAATTGATACCTATTACTTCTCCTTTTATGTTAAAAATAGGTCCACCAGAATTACCTTCGTTTATAGCCGCGTCTGTTTGTATGAAATTATCTACAATATTCATAGAGTCGGTTCTAATATTTCTAGCTTGTGCTGAAATAATTCCTGTGGTAACAGTATTACCTAAGCCAAAAGGATTTCCTATGGCAATAACTGAATCTCCAACTCTATTTTCATCGGAGTTACCAAAACCTACAAAGGATAAATCTGATTCTGAGTTTATTTTTAATAAAGCTAAATCTGTGCGGTTGTCAAAAGCAATCAATTTCGCGTCAAATTGCTGATCATTATTTAAAGTAACAATAATTTTTTCGGCTTTGTCAATTACATGATAGTTAGTTACTATATATCCATCGGGTGATATAATAAAACCAGAACCTGAAGAAGAAGGCTTTAAAGGTGAATCTTCTTCAGATGATTGTTCAAATCTCTCAAGAAACTTTGCAACATCTTCTGCTTGGGAAGTTTCTTGAAGAGCTAAGATTTGAGATGAATCAAATGGAGTTTCTTCTTGATAAACAACAGAAATGCTAACCACAGCTGGAATTAGAGGTTCTACAATATCGGCATATCCCTTGCAATCAGCATGAGATAAATTAGTTGTTGCTATAAATATTAAAAAAACTAAAACTCTTCTTAGGTTCGATAATAAAATCATAGAGTTCCTTTTATTATTTACATCTAATCAGCATTTAAATACTTAAAGAACTTATGATTAGGGGATAAGATAATTCTAGTGTTTTCTTTGGTTAATACATTTTTATATACTTGCATTGATTTATAAAAATCAAAAAAATCTGGATCTTTAGAGTAAGCATCTGCAGATATTTTGGCAGCCTTTGCATCCCCACGACCACGATTAATTTGAGCAAGATTCTGTGCTTCTGCTACAATAACCTTTTGATTCTTTTCTGCTTCAGCTCTAATTTTTTGAGCTTCTTCAGCACCTTCAGCTCTGAACTCTCTAGCTTGTTTCTCATAGTAAGTCTGTAATCTTTCGTTAATGGCTTGGCTATTTGCTTTTGGTAAATCTGCTCTTAAAATACGCACATCAACAATTTTAATACCAAATCTTTTTGCTTCATTAGTAAAATCAGTTTGAATGTCATCCATTATTTTAATTCTTTGTTCTGATAGTAAAGCAGACAATGGGTGTACACCAACAATTTGGCGCATTGCAGATTCCAAGATAGCATTTAATCTAGATCTAGCTCCAGCTTCATTTTGCACGGCTTTATAAAATTCAAGAGGATCATCAATCTTATATTTTGCATAAGCGCTAACAATTAGACGCTTTTGATCAGAAGCAACAACTTCTTTTTCTTCTGCCATGAAGTTTAACAATCTTAGATCAAAATAATCTACTGATTGTAAGAACGGAATTTTCATTGATAATCCTGGTTCTTTAACCACACGTACCACTTCTCCAAACTGGAAAACAAGGGCTTGCTGTTTTTGGTTAACAACAAAAAAAGAATTACTTAGGGCTATAACAATAGCAAATAATCCAATATATAAAATGTTTCTATTCATAATTATTTACCTTGGTCTAATTGAGTTAGAGGAAGATATGGTACTGTATTTTTTTGGTCGATAATAATTTTATCCATTCCTTTTAATAACTTGTCCATAGATTCTAAATATATTCTTTTTTTAGTGACGTCTTTGGAAACTTTGTACTGATTATAAAGAAGATCAAATCTACCTGATTCACCCATTGCTCTTTCTACAACTTCCTTTTCATATCCTTCACTTGCTAAAATGATTTGGGCAGCTTCACCTCGTGCCTTAGGGATGATTTCATTGCTATAAGAATAACCACGGTTTATTTCTCTCTCTTTATCGGTTTTTGCAGTTTGTACATCTCTAAATGCATCGATAACCTCTGTTGGTGGATCAGATTTTAGAAGTTTTAAAGTTGTGATTTCAACACCGGCTTTATAAGAGTCTAAAATTTCTTGCAATAATACTTTAGTATTATGTTCTATATTTGATCTACCATCAGTAATAGCTCTGTCAATAGGGGTGTTGCCTATAACCTCACGCATAGAGCTTTCTGCTACACTCTTAACAGTTTCTCTTGTGCCGTCAATATTAAAGACGAAATCTTTCAAGTTAGCAATCTTCCATTGTATAATAAAGTTAATTTCAACAATGTTTTGATCTCCAGTAAGCATTAAGCTTTCTTGCATTACTTGAGCTTTATTATTATTACTACTGTTACCATTATATCTATCTAAATAGCTTGGTGCACTTCGGAAGCCTATTTCTTCTTTACGAAGGGTGGCAACTTTTTCTTTAATGATATGCTCAATAGGGGAAGGTAAATGGTAATTCAATCCAGTGTAAGCTGTGCGTTCATATTTTCCAAATCTAATAACCAAGGCTTGCTCGCCTTCATCAACAATATAAAACCCTGTTAATATCCAAGTAAAAACCAATAAAAGGCCTATAATTCCTAAAAATCTTCCGTTATTATTTCCTGATCCATTACTATTATGGGAGTCTTTTTTAAATTTAGAGAATACATCATTAAAGGATGAGTGACCTTTGCGAAATAAACTCTCAATATCTACCTGTTGAGGGTTGTTAGTTGGTGCTGATTTTGTTTTAGGCTCACTATCATCATCCCAGGGGGATTTTTTAGAATTATTTTCATTGCTCGATGTCATAAGATTCCCTATTATTATTTTTTTAAATAAATAATGTAACCTACAATAGAGTATTGTCAAGAATATGTCTAATAATCTTATACCACAATCAATAAAAAAGTCTTTAGAGAGAGTTATTATTAATCAAGATGGAAAAAATCTTATAGATTCACAACTTGTTTCCAATGTTTTTATTAAAGATAATATTGTTGACGTAGTTATTGAGATTCCTCAAGGTTATATCTTTGATCAAGAAACTATAGGAGCGAAAATAGAAAAATATGTGCAGGAAGATCACAGTCATTTTAAAAAAGTGAGAGTGATCTTTAGCGGTAAAAAAGAAGAAAAAATAGCTAAACCAAAACAAAGCATACCTAATGTTAAAAAAATTATTTTAATGGCTTCTGCTAAAGGTGGAGTAGGAAAGTCTACCACTTCTGTAAACATAGCAATGGCACTAGCTGATCAAGGCTTTGTTGTGGGTGTTGTTGATGCAGATATATACGGTCCAACCATTCCTAAATTATTGGGGATAAATTATAAACCAGATACTATGGATGGAAAAATGTTGCCTATAAAAAAAAATAATATTTACTCCATTTCAATTGGTTATATAGTTGATGATTCTAAGGCTGCTATATGGCGTGGACCAATGGTTAGTAAAGCTTTGTATCAGCTGTTATTAGGGGTTAAATGGCCTGATCTTGATTATTTAATTGTTGATATGCCTCCAGGTACTGGTGATATATATTTAAGTTTGGCTACAAATTTTATAATAAATGGGGTGGTATTAATCTCTACTCCTCAAAATATTGCGCTCTCAATGGTAAAGAAATCTATTAGTTTTTTTGAGAAAACAGACATTCCTATTCTTGGTCTTATTGAAAATATGGGGTATTTTTTAGATTCAGAGAATAACATAAAACATAATCTCTTTGGCGAGCAAATAACTAAGGAAATTGCACAAGAGATGAAATGTAAATTATTAGGGCATATTCCTTTGAGTCCTAAAATTAGTCAATTTAGTGATAAAGGTATGGCTCTTCTAGGTAATAAAGAGTTTGATTCATATCTTGAAATTGCTCGTAATATTTCCTTTTAGCGATTATTTCTTTCTGGGACGTTATTTTCTAGATTTTCTATCGCTTCAGCTTTGACTGAAGACACCTTGTCTTTAATATTAGAAGTGTTATGTGCATTATCCGGAGAGTTATTGCAATCATTAATAGTATCTGGGGTACCTCCATCTCTTACCGTTATTTTGTTGCAGTTTCCAGTTTCTGCTTTCACGATAAGTTCATCTTGAGCTAATAGAGCAGAGCTTAAGCTAAGTAATCCACATAGGATGATAATTGTTTTTAATATCTTGTTGTAAATCATAAAACTACCTAACATAAAAATGTTTATTACAATATCTAACCATTAAATAGTTAATATATAGTTAACGTAGGTATTGCATTCTTTTTAACGCTTTCTTAAGTATTTGATAATATTATCAATCGATAAAAATATTGTAGATTTTAAGAAAAGAGTTTTTACATGGGAGAAACAGAAAACAAGATTGATAGCAATGAAACATATATAGCTAAATATATTCGTGAAACTGCTAAGAAGATGGGAATAGATGAGTTGCCTAAAACTATGCAGGCATTAAGGACTATAGGCGAAATATCTGTTGGTTTAACAGCTCTTTCGGCAACAGTTACTCAGGTTAGTCAACAAATTGTAGCGGTAAAAAACGAAATTGGTGGAACTATAGAATATGTAGACTCCGTAAAGGAATATGCGTTTAATGAGATTCCTAATAATATTAATAATGCAACCCAAGCATTAGGATATTTAAAAGATGGTTTAGTTAATGCAAGTGAATATTTAAATGTGGATTCTGGTAAGATAATTACAGAAGTCACTCAGGCAAAAAACTATACCGATCCCTTATTTAAGATGCTTGAAAAACATCCAATTGCTGCGGCCGCATCTTTGATGGCTGCAGGATATTTAGGATATGCAATGTATAACTCTAATTTAGAGCATAAGAAAAATAAACTATCGCTAGTACTGAAAGAAGAAGAGAGCATTTTAGAAAATAAATTTAATCAACTTGCGGAACATTTTAAAGATCAGGATGATTATAATTTAAAAGCATTGGATGTTTTCTGTAGAAACATGGTTGAGAAATATAAAGAGTCAAGTGAAGTGGATGAAAAAGATGTTGAGCAAATCAAATATATGATAGAGAATGATCTTAAATTTTTAGAATTGCCTTCAGAAAGAATTGCAGATATAGCTAAGGGAAGCCTAGAGTTAATTGACTCTGTTGAAAGATGCAGTCAGTTAAAACTTGATCTTAGTCAAGATAAATCTTTGTTTTCATTCACAAATAAGTTAAGAGAAGAAAGAAATAAAGAAGTGAGCGCTGTAAAGGAGCGTTAACTGTTTTTTAATATATTATATTTATCATCTTAAGATAAGAATAACCAATATACATAAGGAGTAATGGAAAATGGTAGAAGTTAAGATACAGCAGATGGTTGCAGGCGAAACCAAGTTATGTGGTTTGTTAAAGGCAGTCACAAATCAGATGGGAGGAGTAGGAGAGTCTTTATACTACCATTTAAGTCCATCGGTCAGATCTCTTGAAACAACTGCAGCAGGAAAATTAGTGCTTGTATCAGCGGCAATTAGAGCAGGAATCCCACAAAAGATTGGCGAAATTAGCGAAGCTATTGCTCCTTATAGTAATCCTGTTGTTGATAGTGCTGCCAGTACAGGTAAATATGTTGTTGGAAAAACTCTTAAAGGGGCCGCTAAAATAATAGCTGGTGATTCAACAATATCTGAAATGATGCAAGACGGATATGAATCTGCAAAGAATAAAGTATATGATAACACAGTTGGCTATGCTTCAGAATTTATGAATTCTGCTATGGGAAAAGGAGCGGAATCTGCTACTCAAGCATATGAAAAAATTACTGCTGGACTTGGCGCACTTCAAGAAAATGCTACTACAATGATGAATCAAGGAGTAGAAGCTGGTAAGGGTCAGAGCACTAAGGTAGTGGAATCTAGTATTAAAGCAGTAGAAGAAAATGTTAATAAATTAGCAGAAATAGGTAATAGCTATAAAGATCAAGCCTATACTGCAGCACAAGAAGGTATTACCACAGTTCAGAAAGGATTTAGTGATTTAACCGCACAAGGAATTGATAATGCTTCTAAAGTGATTAATTCTGCTGTTGAGGCGATTCAATCAAATTCTGCTAATTTGAAAGATCAAGCGATAGCATTTGCAAAAGAGAATCAAACAGCACTTACAGTTGTGGGAGGAGCAGCAGCACTAGCAGCAGTAGGATATTTAAGTTATACTGCCTATAATGATTATGTTGCAAAGAATGAGCATAAAATAGAAGATGAGCAGAAATCAATGGCTGCAAAAGTTAGTAAAGAATTTATAAGTCTTAAGAATAGTAGAATAAAAACTATGAATGCTGAAAAAGCTAATATTGCTGATAAATTTCAGGAATTGCAAACTTTCTTAAAAGATACTAATGATCTTTCCATGATAAGGTTATCTAAAGGTATGGTTTATAAATATGAAAAAGATCAAACTGTTGATCCTGAAGATGTAAGGAAAATTCAAGAAATGGCTGCAGGTAAAATTCAAGGAGCTGGTTTATCTGCAGATAAGATAACAAAGTTGCAGGAAACTAGTGCAGAATTAATGGCTTCTGTTATGATGTGTGACCAAATAACAAAAGACTTGTCTCAAGGAAGAGTATCTCCTTCATTTGTTAGTAAAGTAGTGGCAGAAAAACAAAATAGTCAGCAAAGAAGCAGATCAGAATAAAATATAAAACAGGCAAAAAACTATTTTTTTGCCTGAGAAAATATTTCTTCAAGATCTTTTTCTGTGAAAACTTGTGATTTATTACAGAATTGACAATTAATTTCTAGTTTATTATCGGTTAGAAGTTCAAAAGCATCTTTGGATCCTATTGATAGCAATACTCTTTCCGCTTTATCCTTAGAGCATCTACATTTGTTAACAATAGGGGTATAGTCGTATATTGTTACTCCGACTTCATGGTATAAAGAATATAATAAATCTTCTAAAGAGAGATTTGGATCAAGAAGTTCATCGTCACGAATGGTAGCAAAATAAGCTTGAGCATCATTCCAAGGTTCATCATCTCCTGGTAATTTTTGAATCATAATACCGCCAGCACATGAAGTTTTTTTAGATCCAGGAAGTATTATGTTTCCTACAGCAAGCTTAAGAGAAGTTTTTATTTGCTCTGATTGATAGAAATATTTCTCAACAGCTTGAGCAATGGTCATATTAACTGTTTCTACAATGCCTTGATAACGTTGGGTATTATATAATTTTCTGTCAATAGTAACGCTTAAAAATCCCTTATCTAGAATATTTTGATAAGATTCTAAATTAGAGTCCACTCCTTCATTAAACTGGGCATATCCTCTAATTTGATTAGGGGATTGATAATCTGCTATTATATATTTAACAGAAGAGTCATTAGTTTGAAATTGTACACTTAAAGTGATTTCTTCCTTAAATTGGGAACCTATTATTGAGGATACTATTACCAATTCACTTAAAATTCTTGCAACAGGATCTGGATAATTATGCCCGCTTAGAACTTTGTCTAGTTCAGTATCAAGCTTGATAATTCTTCCTTTTATAGCGTTGTCACAAATGGTAAAAGGAATAATGATATTATTTAGAGACATGTTATTAACCATTATTAATTCTATAAATTTCTGCTCCACAGGCAAATAGTTTTTGTTCAACAGATTCATAACCACGGTCTAAATGATAAACTCGATGAACATAAGTTTCTCCTTTAGCCACTAATCCAGCTAATATCAAAGATATAGAAGCACGAAGATCGCTTGCCATTACATTAGCAGAATTTAATATTTTTGTTCCTCTAACAGTTGCGTTTCTGCCATTTATGGTAATGTTAGCCCCCATGCGAGAAAGCTCAGAAACATGCATGAAGCGGTTTTCCCATACATTTTCAGCAATAACTGATACTTTATCAGCAATTGACATCATCATCATAAATTGTGCTTGCATGTCTGTAGAAAATCCAGGATAAGCACTGGTGCTTATATTAACCGACTTTATATCTGTGCCACTTCGGTGAACTTTAACTCCATTTTTAGTTTTAGTTATGATTACTCCTGCTTGTTCAAATTTTCCTATCATATTATCAAATGATGAATAATCTATATCTACTAACTCTAGTTCTCCATCAGTTACCGCCGCCGCTACAGCATAACTACCGGCTTCAATACGATCAGGAATAATGGTGTGATGACCACCATGTAGTTTGCTTGAGCCTATGATTTTAAGAGTTGATGTTCCTATTCCTTCTATTTTTGCTCCCATAGTGATTAAGCAATTAGTAAGATCAATAATTTCAGGTTCAACGGCTGCATTAGTAATTAAGGTCTCTCCGTCAGCTAAAGTGGCTGCCATTAAAGCGTTTTCGGTTGCCCCCACAGAAATTATATCAAAATGGATATGGCCACCTTTTAATCCATTGGGTGCTTCTGCTTTTATGTATCCATCTTCTAAAGTCACTTTAGCACCTAATTGCTTCATGGCATATAGATGCAAATCAACCGGACGATGCCCAATAGCACAGCCTCCAGGCAATGAGATATTCATCCTTCCATATCTTGCAAGAATAGGGCCCAAAGTTAAGAATGAAGCTCTCATTTTGCGCACAATGTCATATGGAGCGGTTAGATTGGTTATATTGCTGGCATTAAAAAGAATGGTGCGTCCGGTTTTATTTTCAGTTATATTAGATCCATCAATGCTGAAGTCCACTCCATGATTCATTAATAATTGGTTCATGGTTACCATATCTGATAAATTAGGCATATTAGATAATACCATTGTATCCGAAGTAAGTAAGGAGGCGGCCATAATGGGTAGGGCAGCATTTTTTGATCCGCTGATTCGAATCTTGCCCTTTAGTGGTTTTCCACCTATAATTTTTATTACATCCATTATTATAAAACCTAATTTCTCTTTTTATTCAATTGGCTGTAGCTAATCTAAATGTTTAATACTAGCTCTTAAATATACATACCCAGTAAATAATGTTAGTCCTGCTGCAATCCATAATGCTATTGATCCTAATATATCCATATATTGGAAGTTTGATCCTTCATTGCCAACTAACAACATAAACATTGCACTCATCTGGAATCCAGTTTTTATTTTAGCTAGATTACTTACAGGTATACTAACTCTTATTTCAGCCAAAAACTCTCTTAATCCAGATACTAAGATCTCTCTACATATTATAGCAATTGCTGGTAATAAGTCAGCTTTCTTATAATAAACTAATATAAGCATTACAGACCCAATTAATAATTTATCAGCAATTGGATCTAGGAATTTACCTAGTTTAGATTGTATAGAATAAGTGCGTGCTAAATATCCATCTAGAAAGTCTGTTATACAAGCTAATAAAAACAAGCAAGAACTGATTATCTCACCATATATCCCCCCAATGTGATAAAAAATTATAATCAAGGGAATTGATATAATTCTAGAGGCAGTCAGAATATTAGGAATGTGTTTTAGCATAAAAGAGCAAATATTTCTAGTTATTTAAAAGAATTCAATTTTTACAATACTTTTATCCTAATATAATTTCAAGTATAAAAAATTCTATTGTTTTGCTAATATTATTCTTCATTTATTATTTGATAACCTCATATAAGCTATGTATATTATAGTTAAGTCGCATACACAGTATATAAGGTGTTTATAATGAATAGTAAATTATCAGGTCCGTTCAAACTTCCATTTAATGGCAAAAAGCCTAGCAAATTGGTTGTTTTTCTTCATGGAGTAGGCTCTGATGGTCATGATTTGATTGATTTATCAGATGAATTTCAAGATAGCGTTGGGAATGCGGTGTTTTTATCTCCTCATGCTCCTTTTAAATATGATGCATATCCAATGGGATATCAGTGGTTTTCATTAATTGATTATACTGAAGATAAATTGTATGAAGGTATGGAGATAGCATTACCAATATTAAAAGAGTATATTGATGAAAATTTAAAAGAATATCAACTTGAGTATAAGGATTTGATATTAATTGGTTTTTCTCAAGGTGCTATGATGGCGTTGCAGATGGCTCCAAGATTACCAGAAGCTTGTTTTGCTGTGATTGGCTTTTCTGGAGCATTAGTAAAGGGGAAGATGCTAGAGGCTAACATAAAGTCAAAGCCGCCAATATTTTTATCTCACGGTAGTGATGACCAGGTTCTACCAATTTCAAAGTTTCATTCTGCTTATAAATCTTTAAAAGAGATGGGGTTGAACGTTGAGGGACATGTGATTGAAAAATTAGGTCATGGTATAAGTTTAGAGGCAATAGAGCTAGCGAGTGAGTTTTTGAGAAAAAGATTTTAAGCGTGAAGAGAAAGAAGAGCTGTGGTTGGTAGGAGTTTGGGAGTTTTGTAATCCCTTTTTTATGTCTGAGGCTCCAAGACGTTTCTGATTTTCTGTTTGTATTTCAGAATTTTTTAAAAATAATCCAGAGTTTATCAGCTTTCTAGCTAACTCAAATTGTTCTGTTTGTATAGCTAAAGATAAAGGAGATGGTTTTTCTGATAATAAATTTAAAGCTTTGTTTTTTGATTCTGATGGAGTAGACTCTAAAACTAGCATTAATAACTGGTCTTTTTTTGAAACTATATTTAATTTT
>JAOARE010000010.1 GCA_025210695.1 Rickettsiales bacterium | reverse complement strand
GCTTGGAATGGCTCACGCAAGGATTCAAGAACTAATGGAAAGGGTCTCTTTAGAATATGATGTTTTTGAAAGTATAAATGGTATTAATAATGAAAATACTAGAAGAGAGAACACTCCAATAGATCAAGAACCTGAGAATATAGAAACTGATTATATTCCACCACCTCCTCCTCTTGCAAGAGGGAATAGTAACGCTACTTGGTCTAGAGAAAGCACACCTGAAGTTGTACATCCAGATTATAATATAGCAGGAATAACGCCAAACATCTTAGATCATAGTCTATAAGCAATTATAGACTATAATTGCCCATATAATCTTAGCGTTAAGTGAGACAATGCTGTCAACTATTGACAGAAACGAAGATTTGTTGCATATAATATAAACCGCGCAAGATTAATTAATGAAATAATGATTATGATTCACTTAACACTCCCTTATCCTCACGATCATGGTTGTTATGGGCATCGTGTTGATTTATCAGGAATTTAAAGAAAATGATAACATATGAAAGGGCTAGAGAAATTGTCAATGAAGCCTATGATGGTTTAATACCTGATATTATTCAGAGAATTGATGTAACCATAGTTGACCTAAGAATAAGCGACAATGAAATAAGAAACATTCTTACTTATATACTAGATAGTGATTATTACCATAGAAGGATCAGTGAAACAGCGCCAGATACAAACATGGCCAGTTTCATTGCCACAAGATTTAGGGCCACCATGCCAACCCAAGAAATTGCAGAGGCTAACAACCAAAGAAGAGCTGTAATTGATGAGATAAATGATAGTAGGTTATACACTACTCAAGAAATAAATAGATCTCTTAATGAATACATATTTCAATCTGGCATAACTACTAATTCAGATATAACACCTTTAAGAGAGTCTATTCAAAGGGGAGATAATTATCGTAATATAATAGATCAATTTATTAATTTAGGATCCATCCTCCCTCCTGTTGCATTGGAAGGAAATTTAAATGCATATTACCGTAACATTCAAAGAATTAATGATGATTATTCTAGAACAATACAAGAAATATTAGATCGATATATAATTGATGAAGGTGAGCAAGAAGCAGAGCTTACAGAATTGCAAAATCATAACGTCAGCAATTTAGTAGAAACTAATCCAAGCGATCTCATAGACTTTGCTGGACTTTCTTTAAATTATATTAGCTAAATTCTTCTCCGAATTTAGCATAACAAAAATCCACCCCATCCAAACTAGTGACGGTAGGCTTGTTGCTGCAATAATAATACATAGCACCAGATACGGCGCATAATGCCACAGCTCCTATAGTAACTGGTAATATAATTTCTAATGAAATATCCAAATCTGTTGAGTTATTGCTCATGTTTATTCGCTTCCTAAAAGTGGTTCGCTATTTGTGACTCCACAAATGTTATCTTTATAATAACATCCACAGAAAGAACCAACTGTAAGAACCACAGATCCAAACAGCAATGTTAAAGGAATTAAAAGATCGCCAGAATCATCACCATTTAACCCATCTCGGTTTTTCGTTTCAAATGGAGTGGGAGCTGGGGTTGGCTGGGTGGTCATATCTATTCTCCTGAAATGGATTTTTTCTTAGCTGATTTATGGCGTTCTTTAAGCTTAATATCAATATATTTATCAGTAATAGCACTAGAGCTATGGCCTGCATCATCACGAACATGTTCTTTTGGCCTTGTTTTTACATCTTCAGATATACCTGTATGTCTTAGCCAATGCACAGTTGCTTCAACTAAAGAATCAGATTCTTCGAGCAAGTTATCATGTTTTAACTGAGAAATTGCTTGATCAAAGCAGCCTTGAACAATCTTTCTAATATATGTTGTACTGCTAATTGGTCCTCTTCCCAAAGCTTTAGGTATTAAAGGAGAATCATCAGCAGGAGAGGGGAGCTGTGTTAAGCCTAAATGCTTCCTCCAGCGTTTTAAAGCCTCCAACATGTCATCACTAACGGCTATTTGTCGTTGTTTATTGCCTTTTCCAACTGTTGTGAACCACCAATTACCATCGCTATCACTAGAGAAATCATTCATCTTTGGAGACCAACGTTTGCTGGCAGCAAGCTCAGAAATTCTTAAATACATTGAATATAGAGCAGACATCATAAATAATGTGCGCTCATGATAGTCATCACCACAATCTGCCTGGCGTTTAGCACAATCCATAACATATTTCCATTGCAGATCTGATAATCTTCTAATCTTTGGTTTTTCTTGAACTTTACGGATAAATTTACTTTTCTGACGAATCATGGCAACCGGATTAATTTCCACATATTCTTCTTGCAAAAGATAATTATAAAAACTGCCAATAATTGCAAAGATTTGCTTCAGAGCGCCTTGCTTAAGCTCAAAGTTCTTAAGCTCAGGTCTATCTCCTTGACGATGTTTAAGTTTGCTAACCGTCACAATAAATGGCTTCCAGTCCGGATTAGGAACACGAACACCATCTAATTCAATGAATCTAGGTGGTTTATGTAAACCAATCCAGTTCTTAGGAGGTTTTTGAGAAAACTCTATAAATAGCTCAATATCTTCTCGTTTTAAATCTTTCAAAGATTTATTAGCAATTAACGCACACCATTGTATTAAACGCTCAATCTCTCTGCGATATGAATTAAATGTTCCAGCGCTTCCTTTATAGGATTTTAAGAATGCATGAGCTTGATGAACATCACTTAAGTTATAATCAGCATCTAAATAGGAGAAGTCTTTCTGATCAATCAAAAACTCCATAGAATCAAATATAGCTAAAGGCTGCTTAAGTTTTGTCATTTTGGCTGATTATTACTCCTAAATACAATAGGGTGATTATACACATTATCACCCTTTTTAATATATATTTACAGAGATCTCTCTCCTTTGAATTCCTTGCCTAACGTGAATTCCCTGTCTAATTTATCTATACGTCGAACCTTGCTGCTTCTTTCCACATAATCACTTCTTTTTAGAAACACTTTCCCACCAAGTTGATCATTAATTCTATCCACTTCTTTATTCATAGCTGCTTGGGCTTCCATTATTCTTTGACGAGTAGTTTTACCAGGAACTACTTGCATTGTAACCACAGGAAGATCAGGAACGTAATCTGGATTCTTTATAGATTTTTCAGTCATAATACCTTCATCTCTCACATGATTCCTTATGGTATAAAACCCATCATTAGCAAGTCTAACTCCAGGATGAGATTGAATATAATCATTTCTCTTCTTTTCATATGGTTCTAGATGATCTTTCATCAATTCATTGCATATAGCTAATTTTCTTTCAGATAATTCTTTAAAATTTGGATTATCCTTAGCTTTACCTGAGGTTAAAGCGTTATTTAACTCAGCCATTTCATGAAACTTATCCATCATATCAGCCATAGTATCATCAAAATTTGGTAGTGACATTGTATTTTCCCCTTTTTTGAAATTGGTATGTTCTAATGCCTGAATAAAAAAACTTTGAAATAATATAAATGTCAAAGCTATTAACCTAAGGCTATTATTAGCAAACATATAATCCTTCATCATGCTTAAATAGCATACATATAAAGCCTACTATAATGGGTGATTATAGTCAATTGCAGTTCTAAAGCAGTTTAATATTTTCTTAGCGTAAAAGATTTAAACTAGATTCTCGTCAAACTATCGTTTTCCAAGAATGACGAAGTTTTTGTAATGTGGTTCTTTAATTTTAGCAGAACGTTAATCTTGGATACCCCTTTTCTTTCGTCACCCTTGGCCAACCTTTTTCTTTCGTCACCCTTGGCCCGAAGGGCCGAGGGCCCAGTAAAACCTTACCTCATCAAAAAACTTTAAACTGGGGGATTAAGAAAACTATCAATAATATCAACTTGTCATATGGATTGCTTCGTACGCTGGCGCTTCCCTCGCAATGACGAGGGAATTAATACTTTAGCTGGCTCCTCCCCACCTTGTCATTTAAGGTCATAGGCTTTATTTGTCCCCCTTTCCCGTCATCCAGAGCTATGAGGTATTAACCGAATAGCGTGCCAGAATTAAAAATCTTTATTAGACCTTTTGGTCTAATTCACCTTCTTAAAACAAAAAAACTGCCCATAAATTAATATGAGCAGCTTTTTTTAACTTAAAGGTAAGTAATTATACCTAAATACTAACGGCTTTGGCCTTGATTCTTACTTTGCAATTTTGATGCTCGGATAAATTGCCCTTTCTTGGCCTCTTTTATTCCTTCTAACGGCTCTTTTTCTTCTGCTAGATTAGTAACTATTTCCTTGAATAAATCTGCATCAGTTGCTCTACCTGTCAATTTCCTACCCAAAGCTGCAGCTTTATCTTCCGCGGTTTTACCAAGATTATCTTGTTGTTGAAAAGAAAATTTTTTAAGAGTCAAAGATTCATCTAATGACTTAGCCTTCAGATAATCACCTAAAAAGTCATTCATTAATATCTTGAGATTATCTCTTCCTTTAAACATAGGATCTTTATCTATAGAATTCCATAAACTATCTGGAGTTAGAGGCTGTTTCTCTTCTCCTGGTTTAGCGCTAGATAACCCTAGCTCATTTAATACTTCTTTAGCTTTTTCTTGAGCTACTGCTTCTTTAGCTGCTTTAGTTAGATTTTTTAAGTCTCTGGTGGAAATATCTTCTCTCGTCCTGTCTTCGTTTATCCTAGATAGGGAATCACTCATTGCTAAGTCATTCATTATATTCTCCGTTAATTCAGCTTTTATGCCCTTTTCATAAACTTCATTCAATTTTTGTTTTTCTTTTTTTGTAGCTTTTTGCGCTCTTTTTTCTTCCATAGTAGGAACTTTTGTGAAGTCTGAAAATTCTCGTTTTATTTTTTGCTTTACCTCTTGTCTGCCAGCTATTCCCCTAACTCGTTTAGCTATGGTTGTTTGGGATTTAGCTTGAATAGCCTTTTCTTTATTAACTTGAATAGCATCTTGAAGTTTTTTCTCTTTTTCTGGATCCATCTCCAATGAATCTGAGGATGGTAGATTAGCAAATAATTTAGCTTTAGATTTTTCATCTTTAATTGTTGCTGCTATTTCACCCTCAAGTTGTTTATTACTTTCAAGAAGTTCACGTGCTGCCGATAGCTGATCTTCTACATTTGCATAATTTTCTTTCACTACATCAGATAAAGATAAGCCTGGATTCTCAGCAATAATTCTACCAACATTTTCTTTAGCTTCTATTATTTTTTCTAAATTCTCTATAGCTGCTTTAGTTAGATTTTTTAAGTCTCTGGTGGAAATATCTTCTCTCGTCCTGTCTTCGTTTATCCTAGATAGG
>JAOARE010000009.1 GCA_025210695.1 Rickettsiales bacterium | reverse complement strand
CTGGGTTTATTGATTATAGCCAGGCAACAATCAATATCCTTGCTAAAGCTTTCTGCTCTTTCCATCGCTCCATTATCGGGCGACACAATAACATGATCATTGCTCTGTAAAAATAATGGCTTCCATAAAGGGGAGGGAAGTATGTTTTCTAAATTTGCTTGCTCAGCATGCAAGTCTAAAGCTATAATTCTATCAACCCCAGCAGTTTTTATTAAATAAGTGATTAGATTCATAGATGAAGGTTTATTTTCAGATGAAGAAATATTTTGTCTTGCATAGCCAAAATATGGAATTAACGCAGTAATCTTGGCAGCATTTGCATGCTTAGCGGAGTCAGTTAGCAACAATAACTCCATTAGATTATTATTAACTGGCTTAGAAGTGGATTGGATGATAATTACTTCTTCTCCTGTGAAGTCCTCATTAATTTCAATCTTCATTTCTTGGTCTTCAAATAATTTATGATTGGCCTGAATAAGCTTAACAGAAAGCAAATCTGCAATGTTCTTACTAAGTTCTAAATTGCTGCTTCCTGCTAAGATAATCATATTCTTACTTCTCTCTTTTGGATGGCGATGACCAGCAACACAATAGCTCCAGTTAAGAATTTTAAATCAGAAGGAGCTAATCCCAATGACAATGCA
The DNA here is from genome assembly GCA_025210695.1 of Rickettsiales bacterium. Classification (NCBI taxonomy): domain Bacteria; kingdom Pseudomonadati; phylum Pseudomonadota; class Alphaproteobacteria; order Rickettsiales; species Rickettsiales bacterium. Next base: position 7,707 of record JAOARE010000009.1, on the reverse strand, counting down.
AAACCTTGTATTTGCTGATAAATTAAAGCACCAATTAAAGGAGCCAGCAATTGCTTATTAAGAGTATCAGTTCCTATAATACTTTCACCAATCATAAGCGCTGCTAATCCGTGGATGACAATTCCAACACCCATGCCAATATCCATATAGTTTTGTAATTGTACCATTAATCCACCTGCAAGACCTGTGTAGCAATTTGCCACAAATAACCCTAAAATGGTGTATTTAGCCACAGAGATGCTTTTATCCTTAGAAAAGCTTGGATTTAAACCAACCGCACGCATTCTTAATCCTTTCTCAGTTTTTAAAAACAAGGAAAGAAAAGATACAAACCAGATTATAATTCCTAAAAGAATCATTATTTTTATAGCTATATGTCCATCGCTAAGTGTGGTTGGATAGTTAAATAAAGCAATATTAGGCTTACCCATAATTCTTAAAGACACACTATAAAACATGGTGCTAATAATTATCCCTGATAACAAGGTGTTAACTCTAAATCTTAAATTAACTAATGCAGTGCATATTCCTAATATACCAGCAGAAAGAGAAGCAATTAATGTGGCTATCCATGGATGAAAATCTAAAATTAGTAAACTGGCACAAATAGCCCCAGCAAAGGGATATGCTCCTTCAGAGGTTAAATCTGGAAAGTTTAGTATTCTAAAAGGAATCATAATTCCGTATGCCACTAAAGCTAACACTAAGGATTGGACTAATCCTGTTAAAATCAACTCATTTATCATGATTTACTCCTTAATGTTAAGTCTTCGTATTTATGAAATAGATCTAATAACTTTTTCACAGTTAAAGCTTTCTTTTTTTCTCCTTTGAGATCTAATACTATTTCTCCTTGATGAAGCATAATTAAGCGATCTCCATAGCTGATTGCATCATCCAATTTATGAGTTATCATAAGAGCAGTTATCTTATTGTTTACAATGCTTTTAGCTGTGTATTCTATTAACAACTTTTGAGCTTTAGGATCAAGAGCGCTGGTATGTTCATCAAGAAGCATAATATCAGGTTTAGCATGAACCGCCATTAAAGTGGCAATCATTTGTCTTTGCCCACCTGATAAAGAGCTTAAAGGCTGATCAATATAATCCTCTAACCCTATGCCTAATTCCTTCACTATAGAGATAACCGCATCTCGTTGATTTTTATAAAAATTAAAGCTTGCAGACTTTGCTAACAACTTACTTAGAACTATATTCTCAAGCAAAGTCATCTCAGGAATAGTTCCTTTGTTAATATCCTGAGTAACACTTGCTATAATTTTATTATTAGTGTTAATAACTCCACTATCTATGCTATATTCACCAGAGATACTTCGCATTAATGTGGATTTTCCAGAGCCATTACTGCCAATAACTATACAAAACTCACCATGGGAAAGATCCAAGTTTATTCCCTTTAATACAGGAGCGAAGTTACCTGAAAATGACTTCTCTACATTTTTTAAATTTAGCATTTCTCTATTCCACAATCGTTACATTCTCTAAGTTAACTGGTATTACAATGCCAAAACGATCAGCTTTTTGTTTGCTAATAAACCCATGATGATCTTCAACTGATGGATATACAGGAGCAAGCATTTCTTCGCCCCTTAATATGCGAGCCACAATATCTCCTGCATTTCTACCAACTTGTTCATAATTAACACCAAAGCTTGCCAACACTTGATTATTGATTACAGACTCTTCATTAGCATTAAAAACAGGAATTCCCATTTTATCAGCTTCTGCCACAATAACCGGTAGAGTTGGCTGAATAGGACCACTAGTGCCGACATAAATAAAATCAACTTTATCCTTAAAGTCTTGCATTCTTGTTGGCACATCTCTTGGTTGATCAACGGGCACAGCAACAACCTCCATACCAATATCTGTAGCAGCAATTTTAAGCATTTTCACTAACGCAATATCATTAGCTTCAGATGTTGCATATAATACACCAATTTTACTAGCTTTGGGTAATAGTTTTTTAGCAAATTCTAGTAGAAGGTCTAAATTTTGCATATCAGAGGTGCAGGTAGCATTGCCATTAATTTTATTCATATCCTCTAAAAGTCCAGCCTCAACTGGATCAGTTATCACATTAAAGATAAGGGGAATCTCTTTAATGTTATGCTTTGCGCTTTGTGCAACCGGAGTGGTCATTGCTATCATAACTGCTGGTTTTTTAAGCTTAAGTTTGGTTATCATCTGTGAAATGAGACTTGAGTCAAACCCCACATCCACAATATCATAAGAAATATTATTATTCTCAATAAACCCTTGGGAGGTGAGCTCTTCTTTTATTCCTTTTATAGAATCTTCTAAAGAAGAATGAGGTCCATAATTGGCTATAGCCACCAGAGGAAGTTCTTGCTTAGAAGAGTTTTTATACTCAAAAAGTGCAAGTGCCGTAATAAAGGCTATTATAATTAGTAGTATTTTTAATCGCATGATTGTTTCTCCATATTTATATATATATTATTTAAATGAAAATTATAGAAATAATAAATAGGCCAGGGGCCAAATAAACATGGAAGTATATAAATAGGACATTAATTTATTCTCGTATATAGTTTAAAAGTTAATCAAGCAGAACATAGGGCTAATTATTAGAGCCAACGCCATCCTTGATAATTTAGAACTAATAGAGATAACATAATTTAACCTTAAATTAATGATATGTAAGCTATTTAGATTACAGCTTTTTCGTACAATGTCAACAAACAAAGAGCTAATCAATTAAAATCAGCTCTTTTTAACTAAATAATTATTTTAATTCATCACGAAGCAGTGCTACCTTCAGATTCGCTTTCACCTTCAGCGTCAGTTATTTCTTCTGTCTTTTTAGCAGACACAATAGCAACAATAGTGGTGTATTCATCTAGTTTACATTCAACACCTTCAGGTAATTTAACATCCTTTAAGTGAATATTATCACCAATATTTAGATCACTAATATCAATAGTAATACCTTCAGGTATATTATCCGGCAAACAATATATCTCTAAATCATGGCGAGCAACATTAAGCAATCCATCTTGTTTAATACCAGGACATTTTTCTTCATTAGCAATATGCACACTTACAGTAACTTTTATTTTAGTGTCTTTATCAACATGCATAAAATCCATATGCTTAATATCATCAGTTACTGGATGAAGTTGAACCTCCTTAGGAATTACTCTATATTTATTTTTACCAACAGAAATATCAAACATGTGAGATAAAAACCCTTGTTTATGGTATTCCATAGATAATTCTTTTGCTGGAAGAGATAACATAACTTGAGGTTTACCAGCACCATAAATAATTGCTGGAACCATTTTGTTTCTTCTCACTTCTCTTGCATGGCCAGTACCCATTGTTAATCTTTCTTGACCTTGTAATGCATATATCTTTGACATTGTTATTCCCTTAAAATGTTTATTTATTCGCTCTTTATAATACAGATAAAATTCAATTAATCAACTAAATCTTAAGCCTCTTGGAGATTTGTTATGCTAACATTGCATAATTTTACTCTTAAGTCAAGATTCTATAGGATAAGTAATCTATTTTTAGGTTAATAATTAATTAATCTTTATAGGGTATTATCTCAAAAATAAATGCATAAGATTAATTATTAGGTGATAACTAAAATGACAGCCCCCAAAGAAACAAAACCAAAGAAAAAATTTTCTACAAAAGAAATGGTGCGTAGGATGAGGCATGCCCTTGAAACAATTGCTGCTAACCCAGATAGAAAAATGAGACCTGGAGTTTTAAAAGCTTTGGCACGTAAATTAGTAAAACAAGAGGGAAGATCTCTTTAAAGTTAGAAAATTAATAAGAGATAATAAAAAATGTCTGGAGATAAAAAATTAAAAGAAACTCTGCACAATGGCATGGATGAAATAGTACATTTACTTAAAACAACACTAGATCTTACTCAATCAGATAAGGACAAATATCTTGCTGAAGACATAGAATCTTCACATGGAAACAAATTAAAAACAATAAAATTTTTATTAGAAAAAGGAGCTGATGTTAACGCAAGAGGAAATGAGGGATATACTCCTTTGCATTTAGCTGCTGGAAATAAAGATCAAGATCTGGTTCATTTGTTGTTAGGAAAAGGAGCTAATCCTGATTTAAAAAACAAATGGGGACACACAGCTTTACATGAAGTAATGTTAGTAACCAACCAAGATAGTAAAAAAACAGGACAAGCTATAGTGGTTGATTTATTATCCCATGGCGCCTCCGTAAATATTAGAGACAATCAATATAGAACTGTAAAAGATATAGCTAAAGAAAGAGGATTTTTAGTTCCCAGTGCAGAGTTTTACCATAGACAAAGCTGGAGTGAATATTTTAAAAAAGCTAATCCAAACACAAAAGAAGTTAGAGATAAAATTAAAGAAGGAAAAAAGCAAGCAAATAAAGAGAAAATTATTTCAAAAGAATTAGCTGAACGGAGCATGGATAGCGCCAGAATAAAAGCATTTAATAGACTACAACTTGATCCTTCAAAATTAGAATTATCTAGCATGCTAAGCTCATTCCAGGGCCATTATAATATAGAAAACTTTAAAAGATCAAAAGCAACATCTATCCCTGAGTTCATCCAAGAATGCCAAGAAAATGCTAAAGAAGATGAGTACATAAGAGATAATGATCAAATATTAGAATTTGAAAGATTCATAAAAGAAATTGTACAAGATTATGATAATTATCGCGCTCCATCTAAACAAACAGAGCATGGAATAGAAAAATCTTCAACAATTGCAACTGAAACAACACAAGATAAAGTTAATAAAATTGAAGTTAAAACTCCCGTTGAACAAAAACTAAGTGAAGGTAATCGAAAAAAGTTAGATTCTGTAATTAACTGGAATAAGGTGTTGCGAACTTTAGCTAATGATGACAAAAATAATAAAATTGCCGCTAATCGTCCTAAACTAAGAAAAATGCTAAAATCATTTCGTTATAAATATATTAATGGTAATTCATCTTCTGATATTACAGAACATATAGAAGAAGCAAAAGCATATGCCATAAGTAGACTTACTAAAACAGAAAGGGCAAGTGGCGGGCTAGCATCCCTTAGCACAAGAATGACTGATTTAAAAATATTTGAACAAATTATTGACACCATAAAAAACGAAGCTATAAGTGAAAATCGTGAATCTGTATCTCAAGCAATAGATATATTTAAAGACTTGCCACCTGAAGTAAAAAAAACTAAAAAAAGCGTCTGGGAAATGTTTGACAGTGCAAAAAACAGTGCAGAAAAAGTAATCTCTTCTATATCCATACCTACCATGTCAGGAAAGAAAAAAGAGAGTAGCAAGCTTGGAAAACGCTAGAAGATTCTTCTTAACTAAGATACCATTTATGTTCTAGCAAAACAGAATGAGCAATTAATGTCTGATAAAATTATAGTGGGTATAGATGAAGCGGGAAGGGGGCCATTGGCAGGACCTGTAGTGGCTGCTGCAGTCATTATGCCAATTGCAATAGAAGGAGTGGCTGATTCTAAAAAACTATCTCCTAAAAAACGAGAGGGGTTATTTCAACAAATAATGGAAACTTGCAAAATTGGAGTTGGAATTTCTTCACCACAAGAAATAGACCAGATAAATATTTTACAAGCTACTATGCTTGCCATGGAACGAGCATATAATAACTTAAATATAACAGCGGATGTAGCTTTAATTGATGGAAATAAGGCTCCTAAGCTTAACTGCGAAGAGGTAACTCCCGTTATAGGAGGAGATGGAATAATTCCAGTAATTTCTGCAGCATCCATCATTGCAAAAGTAACTCGAGATAGAATAATGCATGAATTAGATCAAGAATTTCCCAGTTATCTATGGCATAAGAATGCTGGATATGGTACAAAAGCACATTTAGAGGCAATTTATGAGTTTGGACTCACTAAACATCATCGTCTAAGTTTTGAACCAATAAAATCTAGGTATAAAAAATGACCAATGGATTATATAGAGTAATTGATGATATAAATTCAAGTTTAGATAAAAAACTAGAATCTATTAATCTTAACCACCCATACAGTTCTATCTCTTCTTCACAAACAGATCTCATTAACAGCTACAGAGCTCCAATCATTGCTCAAGCTGTGCAAATATATACTGTAGGAAATAATGCAATAGCTGATGTTATTAATGATATATTAAATGAGAAACAAACATTAATAATGCAAGCCACAAAAAACAAGCTAATACCTGAACAAATTGAATTCATTATAACTAATGAACTATATCCCGACCTTATGAGAGAAGAGAATTTAGTTCATATAAAGGATATTCCAAAAAAAACAATAGATCTAATATTTGAAATATTAGGAGAGGAAAATATTCAACAGGTAGTTAACCTCATGCTTCAATTAGATGAAGCATTGTATAACGTATATATATTTACAGAAGATCTTGAGATAGAAACTTCAATTTCACCTAATAATAATATTACAGATGCTAATTTAGATGGCTCTATTCCTTCTGTAGGTATTATAGGTAATATAGATGAGGGTAGTAATCTTTGTTAAAACAAAAATAATAGGAGTATTAAAAATGACATTAGATGAATTACAGAAACAAATTAGAGAACTATTTGAAGAGAAAAAAATTGAACTATTGTGGAACATCCCAGCAGATGTAAGAGATAGAATATTTGGAGATTTAAGAGTTGAAGAAAAAAGAATTCTAAAGAAAATATCTCAATTAACAGAAGAGCAAATAGAAGAATCTTTTGATGATTTAATACAACAAACAATGAATGCTATAGAAGAAATAGCCAATGAAGAAAGCCCTCTTGATTTAACAACATCTTTTGAAGAAGATGAATCTCTCTTGATATTAGATGATGTTGAGAGAACAATTCAGGAAAATATAAATGCTAGAATATTTACAATTATTCACGAAGCAATAGGGGAGGAACCCACCCCCATGTTGTTAGAGGCCTTCAATCCAGGGTATTTAGCAGAAGAAGATATAGATACAGAAGTAATTGAATCAATTTTAGAGAATTTTGCTGATGAAATAGATCTTAGGAATCAAGTTAATGACCTCATTAGCCTTAGAGAGAATTTAATAGAACAAGCTAGAAACCTTGATGATCAGGCCTGCATGGATATCACCGCAACTATTAATGCAATTGTGGATGATATGGGGGTAGAGACAGAAGAAAGAGCTCAAAGAATAAGAGAAATTCTTTTAAAACTTGCCAATAATAATCCAGGAGCCCTAGAGCACGCCATAGAAATTGGTGTTAACCAAGTTGATATTACTAGATTACAACTCGCTGCCAATGAATTAGCCCAAACTAAACAAGATGATATGTCTAATCTTGTTCAAGATTCTATTGAATCAGCACCATATTCTCCTTTAAGAATAAGACCCTTAATAGAAGAACCTCAAACTTCAGAAAACATCTTGGAAGAGTTATATCAATATATCATAAACCAATCTCATTCATCCCCTAATACCCCTACAGTAGAAGAAGAAACACATGAAAGAAACTCCGCCGGAACCCCTATTTTTCCTGGTTTAGCCACAATTCACTTGTCAACAGAAGAAATTAATAATCAAATTCATTCATATTTAGAGCAAGTTCTTTTAGGAGAAGAAGGAAATTTTGACGCTGAGATCGTTGACTATGTAACAGGGATTATAGGGACAATAGATCAAAATGATGGCCGGCTTGGAAT
>JAOARE010000008.1 GCA_025210695.1 Rickettsiales bacterium | reverse complement strand
CTGCTGTAACTGCATTTGCTGCTAAATGTTCAGAAGCAACTTCACTATCTGAAATCTTTGCTCCAGTTATTGAATCAGCTGAAATCGCTGCTGCTGTAACTGCATTTGCTGCTAAATGCTCAGAGGCCACAACACTATCTGAAATCTTACTACCATCAATAACATCAGCTGAAATCGCTGCTCTGGTTACTGATGCCGCTGCTAAATGTTCAGAAGCTACTACACTATCTGAAATCTTTGCTCCAGTTATTGCATCAGAAGCTATCTTAATTGCTGTTACTGCACTATCGGCCAAGGCTGCTGTCGCAATAGAACCCGCCGATACACCACCTGCAACAATGGAATTAATATCCGTTTCAACCTCACCAAACCCGCCGGTAACAGTACCTTCTCCATAAAATGTTGTATCATCATCAAAACTAGCATCCAATGCAGTTGTTATTTGATCTATAGCAGCAGAAATTGTGCTTTTACCATTAAATGTTGATGACGAATTCAAAGAACCAACTATTTTACTAGAAATAGTATTAATAGCCTGTGTCGCATTATTAAAATTAGTATTATCTAGTACAGTACCAGAATCCGTAGAGGAAGACTCTCTAAGCACTGTAACAACCGTTGCTGGAGGGTTAGTTACTTTAGACACAGCATTGAATAAATTTTTACCAGCAATAGTATTAATTTTATCCATAAGCGTGGCATCATCTGCAGCCTTGTTAATTTCTTTATATAAGGTACTTACAATACCTTTTGGTAGCCCTTGTGAATTTACTACACTCTTATAATACTCTTTATCTATATCTGTAGCCATATTTTTACTCCTTTTTTTTTATAACTGATATATCTCTTAAAACTTAAATTTCAAACCAATAGTTAACACATGATCTTTTAATCTTCCAGTTCTTGCTGGAGAATTCTGGGTAACTCCACTAGCATCGACATAATTAACTTTCGTTGTAATTTCCCCGCTATCAACAAACATATATTCGATCTGAGTATCAAACATAGAACAAGTGCTCATATTCAAACCAGCTCCCGCCTGCCAAGCAAATTTATTAACAGTATCACCGGAGAAAACTTGAGTACTCATTAAACCATCAGGATCAGTTGTTTTATTTCTATAATCATTTGATTTATTTCTTGCAGCACCCAAACCAACTTTAAAGTAAGGAACCACCTTTGAATCCACAACAAGATCAACAGCTCCATTCAGCATAATTGCGTCACTTCTAGCCGACCAAGAGTTACTATTCCCGTTGGAGTTTTCAACTTCTACTCCATAACCATGAGCTGTATTTTTTCCTCTATGTCTATATTCTAAGCTAACAGCATAACGATTCATAATCTTACGCCCAACTTCAAAACCCACTGCATATGTAGTATCCCCAGTGTTTAACCCTGAGTTTCCTTCCAAACTAGTAGGAAACACTCCACCTGCTTTTACCGTAGCAAAGTTATATTCAGCAACTTTCTTTTTCATTGAGTCACCAGCAGAAGCAGAAAAAGCTAGAGGCAATGTCGCCAATAAAACAGCCGGCTTAATTAATTTATGTAATCTCATAACACTATCCTTAATTTATTTTGTTATTAAAAGTTATTTAAACAAGCAACATATTAATTATATATTTGCTGTTAGGACCTATTATTTAGTTAATAAACCTAATAATTAACATAAGATACTAACATAACATTCTTTTGAATCGCAAGATAAACTTTTAGTTGAAAAAGTTTTTTTTCTAATAAATATTTATTATAGACATATATACAACAACACAACCCCATAAAGCCTAAGGAACAACCTTCCACATAAAATAGAACAAAAACGACTCTTTCCATAGAAAAAAGGGCAGCCATAAGATTTTTTAATAACTTTGAAAATATTTACTTTACAATTGATTTAAACACTGATATTTTTCTTAATTCCAAATTGGGGGTGTAGCTCAGCTGGTTAGAGCGTCGGCCTGTCACGCCGAAGGCCGCGGGTTCGAGTCCCGTCACTCCCGCCACCTTCATACTTGTAACTATAAGTTACTAACTTTTATAGCTCTGCTGCATCAGCAAAACTTCCAACACCACCCATTTCGACACCAGAATCATCAGGCACAGAGAATCCCAGTTTATTAAAGGCCTTGCTTTTGCTAAGCCCATCATTTACAAAACCTCTAAAATCATGAAATTGTGATTCATCTTTTATCATAAGAGCCTCATCCACCGAGAGCTTGCCTTTCTTTTCAACCATGTTATACCATGTGTAAACTCTTAGATTGGGCCACTCAAACTTAAGAGCTTGCTCCAAAGCCTTCTCTTTTGAGATCCCTTTTTCAACAGCTAAAATATTTTTAAAAGTTAGATAATGTACATTTTCTAATTTACTGTTTAGTAAAGGAGATTCAGAATCAACCCCCTTTTTAATCAACTTTTCTTTATATTCTTCTGAGGTTATTTTTTTTATAGCCATAGCTTTTTCTCCTTTAACATTACGACCTTATTAACTTTTTCAACTAAAAGTTTTAATATCGTATTTTATTTTAAATACCAAGTCAATATTCTTTCCTTGAACATTTATTCAAATTAGTCTAAATTCTTAATCCAACATAAAATTATGGGCTAGTAACATGGTTGCAATTACTTTAGCTGATAAATCTATCCGTAATTTCGAAAAAGAAATTGATGGCTTTATTTTAGCAAATGATATCTCAAAAAGTTTAGCTAAAATTGCCATCGCTATGAAAGTTAACGGGGAAGCAGTAGATTTATCCTATAAAATCACTAAAGATTCTCAAGTAGAAATAATCACCCCTAATACCGAGGAAGGGCTAGAAATTATTCGTCATGACAGTGCTCATATTTTTGCTCAAGCTGTAAAAGAATTATTTAGCGACGCACAAATTACTATTGGCCCTGCTATTGAAGATGGATTTTATTACGATGTAGCAAGAGATGTCGCATTCACCCCGGATGATTTAGTCTCCCTTGAAAAGAGGATGCATGAAATTGTAAAGCGCGATCAACCAATATCACGAGAAGTTTGGGACAGAGACGAAGCTATCAAGTTTTTTAAAAGTATTGGAGAATTTTATAAATCTGAAATTATTGAATCCATTCCTGCTGGAGAAAAAATTAGTCTATACCGCCAGGGCGATTTTATAGATTTATGCCGCGGCCCCCATGCACCGAGCACAGGCTACAAAAAAGCCTTCAAGCTTATGAAGTTAGCTGGAGCTTACTGGCGCGGAGATCATCGCAATGCTATGCTACAAAGAGTCTATGGCACAGCCTGGGCCAATGAAAAACAATTACAAGAATATTTAGTTCGGTTAGAAGAGGCAGAAAAACGTGATCACAGAAAACTAGGAAAAGAGCTAAATCTTTTTCACATCCAGGAAGAAGCAGCTGGGCAGATATTTTGGCACGATAAAGGATGGACGTTATATCGCATTGTAGAAAACTATATAAGAGATAAAATTCTTAATAATGGCTATACTGAAGTAAAAACCCCTATATTAGCAGACAGAACTCTTTGGGAAGAATCAGGACATTGGGATAAATTTCGTGAGAATATGTTCACCGTTGAGAATGGCGATAAATCTATGGCTTTAAAGCCCATGAATTGCCCTCTTCATATTCAAATTTTTAAACAAAAACTTCACAGCTATCGAGATTTACCTCTTAGAATGGCCGAATTTGGTTGTTGTCACCGCAATGAAAGCTCTGGCTCAATGCACGGACTCATGAGAGTTAGAGGAATGACCCAAGATGACGCACATATATTCTGCACTCCCGAAGATATTACATCAGAAACCGTTAGCTTTATAAAGCTCCTCAAAGAAGTATATAAAGACTTTGGATTCACCGAAATAGCAATTAAATTTGCCACACGCCCTGATGTATATGCCGGAGATATAGAGGTTTGGAATAATGCAGAAAAAGAATTAAAATCTGCAATCGAAACTACTAACTTACCTTATACCTTGAACCCAGGGGAAGGAGCATTTTATGGCCCTAAATTAGAATTTGTTCTCAAAGATGCTATTGGTCGAGATTGGCAATGCGGCACCCTGCAATTAGATTTTGTTCTGCCTGAAAGATTAGACGCCAATTATATTGGCAGGGATGGTGCAAAGCATAGACCTGTTATGATTCACCGTGCTATTTTAGGATCAATGGAAAGATTTATCGGCATATTAATTGAAGAATACTCAGGAAAATTCCCATTATGGTTATCTCCTGTACAGGTTATTATATTAACTATAACTGATGATGCTAATGAATACGCTAAAAGCCTTTGTAAGGACTTAAAAGATAATAATATTAGAGCTAAAATTGATATTTCGAGCGATAAAATTAATTATAAAATTCGTCAGCATTCTTTAGCAAAAACTCCTATAATTATGGTAGTTGGTAAAAATGAAATGCAAAATAACACAGTCTCAATACGTAAATTAGGAACTGACAAGCAAGAAATATTGCAATATACTCAGTCTTTGAGTATGCTAAAAAATATTATTAATAATAAAACTTATATTTAAAAATCTTTAGAGGATGCTATTAAAAGCGCAAATGAAAAAAAAATCTAGTAGTTTTGCAAAAGCAAATTTAGAAATAACTTCCCCCACAGTACGATTAGTTAACGACAAAGGTGAGATGCTTGGAGTAGTTTCACTGGAACAAGCATTAGAACAAGCGCAAAAGCTTGGATTTGACTTAGTTGAAATATCTCCCAATTCTGAGCCACCTGTGTGTAAAATGATGGACTTTGGTAGACATAAATACCAAGAAAAGAAAAAAATGCACAATGCTAGAAAAAGACAAAGAACTGTATCCCTAAAAGAAATAAAGCTTCGCCCTACAATTGGTGAACATGACCTACAAATTAAAATCAAAAGTATGAATAGCTTTATCTTGGCTGGAGATAAAGTAAAAATCACCTTAAGGTTCAAAGGCAGAGAAATAACTCATCAAGAACTTGGTTTTGCAGTTTTTGAGAAAATAAAACTTCAGTTAACTGAAGAGGCAAAAATGGAATACGAACCAAAAATGGAAGGCAATCAATTGATGATGATAGTAGTTCCTAAATAGCCTCTGTGACAAACAATAAATTATATTTCTGTATATTTTACTCTAAAAATCTTTAGATGCTCTTGAAGTATTCAATAAAGATGACTATATATCTTTTGTTAAATAGATTATCAACAAACTAATAATGGAGGATTTATGTCTACATCATTTAAACCACTTGGTGATCGAGTGGTTATAGAAGTAATAAAGCGCGAAGAAAAAACTGCTGGTGGCATTTACCTACCGGATAGCGCGAAAGAAAAACCCGTGGAAGGAACCGTAGTTTCTGTTGGAAAAGGGGCTCGAGACATGCAAGGTAATTTAGTTCCTATGGAATTGAAAGCTGGAGATCGTATAATTTTTGGTAAATGGGCTGGAAGCGAAGTAAAGATAAATGGCAAGGAATTGTTAATAATGAAAGAATCTGATGTAATGGGAGTATTATAATTATGGTAAAACAAATTAAATCTGGCTATGAAGGTCAAAAAGCAATTCTAGAAGGTATGGCAATTTTAGCTGATACAGTTGGTAGCACATTAGGACCTCGTGGTAATAATGTTGTAATTGGAAAAAGCTATGGTGACCCTAAAATCACTAAAGATGGTGTTAGCGTTGCAAAAGAAATTGAATTAAGCGACCCATATCAAGATCTAGGCGCTAAACTTATGAGATCAGTTGCTAGTAAAACTGCTGATGTTGCAGGAGATGGAACAACAACTTCAACAGTTTTGGCTTACGCTTTAGCTAGCGAAGGTCATAAATATGTGGTGGCTGGAATGAATCCTGCTGACTTAAAGCGTGGTATCGATAAAGCCGTTAATATTGTTTGTGAAGAAATTAAAAATCAAAGCAAAAAAATAAGCTCTCAACAAGAAATAGCTCAAGTGGGTACAATTTCTGCAAATAATGACAAAGAAATTGGCGATAAACTTGCAGAAGCGATGCAAAAAGTTGGCCAAGAAGGTGTCATCTCTATTGAAGAAGGTAAATCATTTGGCTTTGAACTTGATGTTGTTAAAGGAATGAAATTTGATCGTGGTTACTTATCACCTTATTTTGTAACCAATTCTGAGAAAATGACAGCAGAACTTGAAGATCCTTACGTCCTGATATACGAGAAAAAACTCTCTAACTTACAACAAATGATTCCTTTACTAGAGTCTATTATGCAAGCTCGCAAACCTTTGTTAATAATCGCTGAAGACATTGAAGGTGAAGCTTTAGCAGCATTGGTAGTAAATAAACTACGTGCAGGACTACAAATATGCGCTGTAAAAGCACCAGGTTTTGGTGATCGTCGTAAAGCTATGCTAGAAGATATTGCTATTCTTACAGGCGGTCAATTAATTAGCGAAGACTTAGGCATGAGCTTAGAAAGCGTAACTTTAGAAATGCTAGGTAAAGCTAAAAAAGCACATATAGCAAAAGAAGACACAACTTTAGTTGATGGAGTTGGTGATAAATCCGCTATTGAAGCCCGTAGCAACCAAATCAGAGCGCAAATTGCTGAAACTTCTTCTGACTATGACAAAGAAAAACTTCAAGAAAGATTGGCCAAACTTACTGGTGGTGTTGCTGTTCTGCAAGTTGGCGGGGCTAGTGAAGTTGAAGTGAAAGAGCGTAAAGATCGCGTTGAAGACGCTCTACATGCTACTCGCGCTGCCACTCTTGAGGGAATAGTACCTGGAGGTGGAACAACCTTACTATATGCAACAAAAGCCCTTGATAATCTTCAATTAGAGAACGAAGACCAGAAGGCCGGTGTAAATATAGTACGTAAAGCTCTCCAAGCACCATTACGTAGAATCATTTCTAACTCTGGCTTAGATGGTGCTGTTGTAGCTGGTAAAATCCTTGAAAGCAAAGATAAAAACTTTGGTTTTGATGCTCAAAAACTTGAATATGTTGACATGATTAAATCTGGTATAATTGATCCAACAAAAGTTGTACGCACTGCTCTCCAAGATGCAGCATCTGTAGCTGGATTAGTTATTACAACCCAAGCATTAATTGTTGACAAACCTGAAGATGACAAAGCAGCAAAAATGCCTGGTGGCATGGATGGAATGCCTGGTGGTATGCCTGGAGGAATGGGCGGAATGGGATTCTAAATCCTTTTCTTCAACATTATAACTAAAAATAAAAAACTCGGGTAAGGAAACTTCCCGAGTTTTTGTATAGAGAATATTTACAGTTATATCTACAAACATAAATTTCATCCTATAATTACATTGACCCTGTTAAAAATAAATGATAATTTCTTGCTTATAATAATCTTTATAAAGAGTTAAGCATGAAAGATGGAACTACCCACCCTGAACGAAATATTAAGTTATTTTTTACAAGCAACAAATTTTTGGTACTACCAGAAATTCATCTAAAATATGATATATTTCTAAAAAACAAACCTGTAGTCCTTATACATAACTCTAAAACTGGTGGAACCAGCTTAAACTATTTCATGAGAATTGTTACTAAAGAAACAGAAACGAAAGAACTTTTTTTTGAAAAACTTTGCGATAATCAAATTATTAGCAATGTTTTTACTAAAGGATGCATTGGAGCCTTAGCGTCCATAAAAGAACTTGAACACCTTTTGACTCCCTTTTTAGCAAAACAAATCAAAGCCCCATATATATACGGCCATATGCCATTACCTTCACACCCAAATGAGCCAGATAAAAATTATTTTGGAATGGAAGTAAATTATATTACAATCGTAAGAGAACCTGGGGCAAGAATGAAGTCATGGGGAAATTACTTCTTCCAAAAAAATATTTTCACAAAAGATGAAGTAATTAATCTAATGCAAAATGTAGAAATTGATAATTTACAAACTAGAGCATTAGCTGGTGAAGAGTATATGAGTGGTGAGTGTACAGAAGAAACTTATACAAAAGCCATACAAAATATAAAAGAAATATTTACAATCGTGGCTCCTAATGAAGCAGTAGATGACGTTATGGCTTTAATGGCAAACCATTATGGAGTAGAAGACGTAGCTTATTCAAGAGCTGCAATTTCTGGAGTAAAACTATTTACAGAAGAGGATGAAGACTATAAAGAATTATTATCAAAAATTCTTGAGCGAAATCAGTTTGATATAAAACTTTATGATTATGTCAAAACAACTCATTGGCCAGCCTGGAAAGAAGAGCACATAGAGTCTATTTCAGATAATATGGATGATAATAAAACCTATAAAGTAATGACTGCTCCATTTTATAAAAAGGGAGAGCTGCTTTATCTAACTTTAGAGCAAATGAATAGTCTCTATCCAGCAGAACAAGAAGTGGATTTAATAGGTTTGAATCAAAATTAATATAGTATATATATAATATTTTTAGAATCTAAACAAAAACTGTTTTGATTCATAGATTGCCAATACTTAAGTAATGCTGTATGATTTTGCCTATAATCATTTTTGTATTTATTGTAAGATTAAGGCCTTTATGTCTGTAAAAACTCGTTTTGCCCCTAGTCCGACCGGCATGTTACATGTGGGTAATGTTAGAACTGCCTTAGTTAATTGGTTATTTACTCGTGCTCACAACGGTAAATTTATGCTTCGCTTGGATGACACTGATCTTATTCGCTCAAAACTAGAATATGAAAAAGCTATAAAAAAAGATCTACAATGGCTAGGGATCAACTGGGACGAAGAAGCAAAACAATCTGAAAGACTTAACCGATATGAAGAAGCTAAACATCAACTAATTGCATCTGGTAGATTATACCCGTGCTATGAAAGCCAAGTTGATTTAGACATGAAACGAAAAATGCTTTTAAGCAGAGGAAAACCACCTCTCTATGATCGAGCAGCCTTAAAGCTAACAGAAAAAGATCATGAAGAATTAATAGCTCAAGGTAAAAAACCTCATTATCGTTTTTTACTTAAAGATGAGACAATAAAATGGAATGATCTAGTAAGAGGGGATATACAATTCCATGCTAAAAATCTAAATGATCCCATCGTCATCAGAGAAGATGGTTCAATGACTTACATTTTATGTTCAGCTGTAGATGATATGGATTTTGGGATAACTCATATCTTACGGGGTGAAGATCACATAAGCAACACTGCTATCGGGATTCAAATCACTGAAGCTTTAGGAGGAACAGCCCCTAAGATGGGGCATACCTCTTTATTACAAAGTAAAACTGGGGAAATCTCAAAGCGCTTAGGAGGGTTTGATATCCAGTCTCTTCGTGAACAGTTTATTGAACCAATGGCTATCAATTCATTATTAGCAAAAATGGGAACATCTGACTCTATAGAAGCCTTTTATAATATGTCTCAGTTAATTTCTGAGTTTGAAATTAATAAATTCAGCCCATCTGCAGTTAATTATGACTTTAATGAACTTCTTCACCTTAATCATAAATTAATTACAAATCTAAGTTATGAAGAAATTAAACCTAGTCTTGATAAACTTGAAGTAAACATTGATAATACATTCTGGCGAGCAGTTCATGGTAATATCAATACCGTTAATGAAGCTGTTCATTGGTGGAAAATTTGCAACCAAACAATTACCCCTGTAATAGATCCTATAAACTCAGAGTTCTTAAAAAAAGCTTGTGAGCTCTTGCCTCAAGGAAACTGGGACGACTCAAGCTGGGGGAAGTGGATAAGTAGAATTAAGGATGCCATTGGCAGAACGGGAAAACAGTTATTCATGCCATTACGTTTAGCTTTAACTGGACAAGAACATGGACCAGAACTAAAATATTTATTACCTTTAATTGGAAGAAAAAGAGTAGAGGATAGATTGCATGGTAAAATGGACTAAGTTATTGTTTTTGCTTTTTCCTCTTTATAGCTTAGGAAGTAGTGATATTATTGTGTCTGCTCCTCCAATAAAATATTTTGGTGATGATGATGCGTCTCCAGCAATTACTGACATCTACGCTAAAGAAATAGCTGAATTAGAACATTACCTTAATAACTTCGATACTTTCATTGCTCAATTTAAGCAATCCAATAAAGAAGGAGCAATAAGATATGGTAAGTTCTTTATTAGCAAACCAGGTAAAATTCGCTGTGAATATTTTAAGCCTTCTCCTGTGCTTCTAATCATTAATCAGAACAAAGTAACTTTCTATGACCAAGATCTAGATGAAGTTAGCCATGCAAGTTCCGATATTAATTCTTTAAAATTACTAACCATAAAAGATTTACGTTTTAGCTCTGTTAATATTGTTGAAATAGATAAAGATGATCAATTCATAACACTTAGTATGAAAGAACGCGTAA
Source organism: Rickettsiales bacterium (assembly GCA_025210695.1). Taxonomy (NCBI): domain Bacteria; kingdom Pseudomonadati; phylum Pseudomonadota; class Alphaproteobacteria; order Rickettsiales; species Rickettsiales bacterium. The sequence goes on along the minus strand of JAOARE010000008.1, from coordinate 191,692 downwards.
AAAAGTTTAATAGTCCCTTATTTCTAACTCTAAAGTTCTCCTACCCTAAAATTGAACTTAAACAAATTACTATTACTACTCATGAAAATGAAATAGATATGATTTTTGATCAGATAACTTATAACCAACCAATAAGTAAGCAATTGTTTTATTTTCACCGCGACCTTTTTAAAACTAGAAGATAAAAACCTATTGCCTAAATTTATTTGTGATTATTTTGCAAACCATTCAATTGAGCCAAAAATCCAAAGTAAAAAAAAATTATATGAATCTTGCAATCATTTATTCAATGTGGTAAAAACAAGCATTCAACTTTTTTGTTAATAAGTTGGATTTTGCGGGTGTGGCGGAATTGGTAGACGCGCTAGATTTAGGTTCTAGTATCGAAAGTTGTGGGGGTTCAAGTCCCTTCACCCGTACCATAATATTTTTAAGAGGCAATTCAAATGGGCGCAGAAAAAATAACAAAGAATTATAAGTTAGATTTAACAACAGCAAACCGTGATGGAACAACAATAGCTTACCAAGCAACAGTTAACCCATTATCTAGCGAAGAACTAATCAAAACTTTTTCTGCGACAGTTCCTACCGAAGCCTTAAATGCAATTAAAGACTTTAAATTGAGGTTTGTTGCAAAAAGCAAAAATCTTAAAGGATTTAGACCTGGGAAAGCCCCCTTAAATGTAATTTGGAATCAGCATCAAGGTGAAATTCTAAATGAAATGGCCAATGATTTAATCAATGAAACAACACAAGGAATAGTAAATGAATTAAATGTAGATCTAGTTACTTCACCAAAAATAGATCTCAAACATTTTGATCTAGAAAAAGGATTAGAATTTGAAGTAACCCTACATTTATCTCCAGAATTTGACTTACCTGAAGTAAAAGACATCTCTTTAGAAAAGTTGACTTATGAAATTAAAGATAGCGATATAAAAGATCGCGTTAAAACATTACTTGACCGTCATAAAACTTATGTAAAAGCAAAAGATACATATAAAGCAGCTAATGGAGATAAAGTAGTTATAGACTTCGAAGGAAAAATAGATAATGTTGTATTTCCTGGAGGAACAGCAAAAGGACATACTCTAGAACTTGGAACAAAAAGCTTCATTGATAACTTCGAAGATCAACTTCTAAAGCATAAAGCAGGCGATGAAGTGTTAGTAACTGTAACTTTCCCCAAAGATTATCACCAAAAAGACTTCGCCGGCAAAAAAGCCGAATTTTCTGTAACTATTCACGAAGTATTACAAGCTAAAACTTGTGATAATGAAGAAGAATTTGCTAAAGACGTAGGATTTGCATCAGTAGATGAAATGAATGCTAAGGTAAAAGAAGCTTTAACAAAAGAATGCAATGAAAAAAATCATGTTCAAATGAAAATTGCTTTATTTGATAAATTAGATAAAATTTGTAACTTTACCCTACCACAAATGATGGTAGATCAAGAATTCTCACAATTATGGAAAAACGTTGAAGGAATGATTGAACGCAAAGAAACAGATAAAACAGAAAAAGAACTAAAAGAAGAATATCAGAAACTTGCGAAACGTAGAGTAAAATTAGGTCTACTACTTTCTGCAATGGCAAAAAAATATGATGTAAAAGTAGAACAAAATGATTTAGTTGAAGCAGTGAGAGGACAAGCCATGGGCAACCCAGCTGCAGCTCAACAAATTATTAAATACTATACTGAAAACAAAGATGCTGTAGAAAGCTTAAAAGGTCCAATTATTGAAGAAAAGGTTGTTCAAAACATCTTCAAAGAAATTAAAACCACCGACAAAGCAATAACAGTTAAAAAATTGCTAGAGCCAGCACAAGACTAATATTTAGTTTCCCCTACTGAATTCAAAACTAGGGGAAATAAAATATATTAAACAAAGTATTTACTATAAAATATCTTCCTCCTATAATTGACTTAAATTGAAATAAATTAACAAGGTTATATATGTCTGAACATTTACATACATCAATGAATTTAGTACCAATGGTAGTAGAGCAGTCAAGCCGCGGAGAAAGATCTTATGATATTTTCTCTAGACTCTTAAAAGAAAGAATTATTTTTATTAATGGGCAAATTGATGACGCTATGTCATGCCTAGTAGTAGCGCAATTATTGTTTCTAGAAGCAGAAAATCCTGATAAAGATATTGCCATGTATATTAACTCACCAGGAGGGGTTGTAACCTCTGCATTAGCAATGTATGATACAATGCAATATATAAAGCCAAGAGTTGGAACTATTTGCGTAGGACAGGCCTGTTCTGGTGGATCTTTACTACTTGCTGCCGGTGAAAAAGGAATGCGTTATGCTCTTCCTCATGCAAGAATTATGATCCATCAAGTGCTTGGTGGATTCAGAGGACAAGCCACAGATGCCGAGATTCATTTAAAAGAAATGTTGAATAATAAACGTAAGCTAAATGAAATTTATGCTCACCATACCGGTAAAAAATATGCTGTTGTTGAAAGTGCTATGGAAAGAGATAATTTTATGGGTCCAGAAGAAGCCAAGAAATTTGGTCTTATTGACGAAATTATCACTAATCGTGAGAAACAAAATAAATTATGAGTTGGTTAGATAAACTGAAGGCTGGGCTCTCTAAAACTTCAGTAAAAATTACAACTGGCATCGATAATATTCTTCATAAACGCAAACTCGACAAAGAAACTGCCGAAGAGTTAGAAGATTTGCTCATAAGCGCTGATCTTGGCGTTGAAGCATCTCAACATTTAGTTAAAGAATTGATTGAAAAATATCGTTTCAATAAAGAAGTAAACGAAGATGAAATTAAACAGACACTTGCTAATTCTATTGCATCTATTTTGGCCCCTTTATCTGGCAAAGAAATAACATTCGATCAAAAACCCAAAATTATTATCATGTGTGGAGTTAATGGAGGCGGCAAAACCACTTCTATAGCAAAACTAACTCATTATTATAAACAACAAGGAAAATCAATCATGCTGGCTGCTTGTGATACTTTCCGTGCAGCAGCTATTGATCAATTGGAAACTTGGGCAGCTCAGCTCAATATTCCAATTATTAAAGGTACAGAAAATTCAGATCCAGCAAGTGTTGCTTATAAGGCTGCTAAAGAAGCTAGCGACAAAAAGATAGATCTATTAATGATTGATACAGCAGGAAGACTTCATAACAAAGAACATCTTATGTCTGAACTCGCTAAAATTATAAAAGTGGTTAAAAAGATTAATGAAGCAATTACTCCTGAAATTATTCTAGTTTTAGATGCCACCACCGGCCAAAATGCTCTAATACAATTAGAGAAATTTCAAGAAATATCACCTTTAAATGGTTTAATTATTACTAAATTAGATGGCACTTCTAAAGGTGGAATTATAGTAGCAATTGCTCTCAAACATAACATCCCTATTCTTGCTATAGGAGTTGGAGAATCAATCGATGACCTACGCCCATTTTCTGCCCAAGACTTTGCAGAGAATCTAGTTAAATAATTTATCTTATACTATGTTGTTGCCGCCTTTCTTTTACATTTGGTGGGGGTGGGGGATGATGGGAAGATTCTTGAACTAAACCCCCTCTCATATTCTGAACTAATTGAGGCGGCCCTCCACTTATTGAAACGCCATTCTCATATTTTTTCATTCCCCATTCAGATTTACTCTTTCTGATAGGGGGAGAAATACATGTAGCGTTAGCCCCTGCTTCAATTCCTATAACTTCCATATCTTTATTAAAAATTTGTTCTACTTGCAACTCTTTAGGACACTCCTTTACCTTCCCTTTATATTCAGGTGGTACAAAAACTGCCTTATAATTTCCATTACCACAAGCTTGTGGCTCTCCCATAACATATCTTTGATCTTCACTAGTCTTACCAAGCTCCTCTTTATATGCAGTCTGTGCCTCCTTAAAACTTGGAGCGTTTACTATTGAACTCATATTGCTAATAGATTTAACAGGCTGAAATTGATTAAGAGGTGGATGCTGTGCATTACTTTGCTGATTTGGAAGGGATGGTTCTTGAGATAAAACAGGATCTCCAGGTTGAGGCAACCCCCCACTTGTGAGTCTAGCAACAGCCCTAAGAGAGGGCATTAAACCATATTCATTTTTTCCTGTTTGATTATATAGCCCTTCACCTACTATTGCCATTCCAGCAATCAAAGGAGAAATAAAGAAGGGGGCTCCTCCTAAAAATGCCTTAGTTCCCCAAGACCTTGCTTTCTTACTTTTTTGTTGCCAATAAGCCTTATTATTTGGATCAGAACAACACCAAGATATAGCTTTGCCTCCAATGCCTCCAATTATACCAACTGTTGCACCAAACCCCATTGAAATCATACCCACAAAACTAGTTATAGGAGCAGCAACCATCATTGCCATACCAGCAAGTACTTTACCTTTGCCTTTAAATTTTATATTTTTTTCTTTATCTAAATCTGCCATATTGATTATTATCCATTCTAGGTATCAATTTAAGCTTAAAACATAAAGACTAATAATTAATTAACAGTATGAATCTTTCTATACCAAAGAAAATACAGGGGGATTCCACTAACTGTAAATAAAGCACTAATTAACAAAGTATCTAGCGAAGTTTCTGCAATAATCCATCCACAGAAAATAATTGCCACTATACCTGTAATAATACTTAGCACTCCACTTGATTCACGCCATGAAAGAACTAAATGCACTATACTACATAATATATATATAAATAGAAATGAAGTTACCGAAAAATCTATTACTATTGCCACTTGTCCTGCAATATTTTTATTAGCCGTTAGAATCAATAATGGCACTATTCCCAAACAACTAATTATAATACTCGCATAAGGTGCTTTCCATGAATTAACATTAGAAAATAGCTTCGGCATCATTTTATCTTGAGCAAGTCCCAAAGATATTTGTCCTGATGTTAAAATCCAAGCGTTTATTGTTCCAATGCAAACAATGGATGCGGCTATTGAAACCCATATATGCCATTGACCTCCAAAAATATATCTTGCCACATCCACATAAGGAGCCGAAGATTCTTGTAGTTCTGAACCTGGTATCAAGCCCATAATAGCAACGCTATTAAAAATATAAATCAGAGCTACAATAATGGTTCCTGTAACAACCGCTATTGGAATAGTTTTTTTGGCGTTCTCTACAGAACCTGCTGGAGTAGTGGCTGATTCTAGCCCTATAAATCCCCATAACGTTAATAATGATGCTTGAGCAATGCTTGTTGAAACATTCTGGGCTGCAATTTCACCGCTAACTTGAAAATTACTTAAATCAAAATACCAAATAGCAATAACAGGAACTATAAAAAGAGGAAGAAACTTTAATAAGGTAAACAATGTTTCTGCTCTACCTGCAACACTCACTCCAAATAAATTCAAAAACCCCATTAATAACACTAATAATATTTCTAATACCAAATAAACCATAGTATCTTGGCTATTTATTAAAGGAGAAAGATATCCTATAGCTGCAACTATCACTGCTGTTGTACTCACCCAAGAAACCACCCAATAAGTCCAACCGGAAAGAAATGCAATGTCTCTGCCAAATAATTTTTCAATATAAACATGCGGTCCACCTGTTTTAGGAAAACGTGCACAAAGAGAAGCAAATACCATAGCCAAAGCTATAGCTCCAATGGCTGAAGCAACCCAACCACAAATGCTATAGATTCCAAAAGGGGCCAAATTTGCCGGAGACATAAAGACACCTGAACCAATCTGACTTCCAACTACTAAAGCCAAAACTGACCAAAAACCAATTCTATTAGACATAATTTTAAATCCATTAATTATTTTATAAAAAGCAAAACGCTGAACTGAGAGTGAAAAGAATATATATTAAGCTGCCCGTAAAAGGCCCTTTCGAAGAGATTTGATAATTGTAACAGTAGAAAATTCTATCATTTTAAAAATAATAAACCCAGTAATTGTGATCCATGATCATAAACTATAGTTATTCATGAGTCAAACCAATATTAAAATCTACACCATAAAAAAACTACAACCAGAATTATCCTTATAATTAAACACATCTTGCTTCACCAAAGTGATGCTGATAGTCTTATTATAAAGATAATTAGTGAAATAAAATGAGAATATTAGGTTACAGCTCCATAAGTTTTTTTATTGTTATTTATATTTGTATGTTAAATACAATAATAGCTAATGCTACCAATCCTAAAGAATTCACTCCATATAAATTTGCTGGCGTAAAAGCTGGCATTGTTCAACCAACTCCTTTATATGGAAATACTGGTTTAGACACAGGAGAACCAACCAGTGCAGCCGGGGCTCTTATAGGAATAAAATTTCATAAAATGCTCTCTGTAGATTTGGAATATATGCATAGAGGCAAAAATACCACCCAAGACTCCTCTCCTGGAGAAACTGATAACCCAACCTCTTGGTCAACAGAAAGTGATACATTAATGCTGAATCTTTCTGTAGATATAATGACAGATTCTAGAGCCACTCCTTATTTAAGAGGCGGTATCGGCATGGCTTATAATCAATCTTACACTTATACAATTTACGATACAGAAACTGAATCTAACTCATATTATCCTGGAGAAACCACTAATAACTTTACTTGGAACGCTGGATTTGGAGTGAACTTTAAAGCAACACCAATAATTATAACAGAATTAGAATATATGTTTGTTAATAGAGGAGAAATAAAAACTCAACCATATTATTTAGATGATAACGGAGTTAAATATAACTTATCTCCTATTCATGCCCATCTTGCAGACCACGTATTAACCTTTGGATTGAAAATGAAATTTTAAGTCGAGTAGAACATATATGCCATTAACCAGCGAAGAAATTACATATTTTAATAATGGTATAAATGCTGTACTAAAGAAAGAAACTTCTAAAAATACAGCAAGAAGTTACATTCAAGAAAGTTCATCCAGCGAAGAGGTGCTAGCAAAACTAGAGAAGCTTATCAAAAAAGATTTTATCGCAACAGCATCATCAAAAGGCATACCAACTCCTGGCTCCCTCATCTCAAAAAGTAGTTCTGATCTAGCAAAGATACAAACCTTTGTTGGCTATACCCCACCTCCTACTACTGGTAAATCAACAACTTCCGTTGATCAACCAGGTACAAACATGCTTGAATCTGTAAATTTACTATCAGATAATATAGCTGATATACATGCTAAAGATGGTGCTAGAGATGCAAAACTAAAAAGCCATGACGACTCCATAAGCTCCATGGGGAATGATATGAACTCCATGTCGCAAGATATAGAAGATCTAAAAGCAACTGATAAAATCACAGAGTCTGAGTTAAAAGAGTTAGATAAAAATATAAAGAATGTCTATAAGATATTACAAATTTCTAATAAAGCAGAAGCTGCAGAGATTAATGATATTGATACCAAAGCAAATACCGCCCTCAACACATTGGGAACTTCTTCATATACCATATCTGGAGAGCCTAAAGTGATCATCAGCTGCAAACGTATTAATAAAGTTTATGAGCTAGGAGATGTAATAGCTCAAGGGGCCACATCTACTCTAGGTATAATGAAAGCCTTCTTAGATTGTGCAACCTGGGAAAATAAAAAAACAATAGATCACTACTTTACTACCACAGGAGACACCAGTGGATGCGGCCCTCTTCTTCCAAGTGAATTAGTTTTCTCCGAGTGTATAGGGGCCCTAGGCATTGCTATAGATGAAATTATGGATTAGGGTGTAGGTAATGAGCACATACTTCAAAACCTTTGCCTAATAACAAAGGAGTACAATCATCTGCTAATCCTGTAGGAGTAAAATAAAGATCATCTCTTCTTCCAGCATCTGCCCATTTAGCACATTCTAATATATTAAATATTGTTTTAGTTACATCATTAGAGGTAGTATAAATTTCTTTATCTAGGGTGTATTTCCCTTTATTACGAGCGCAGCTCATTACAGTTACAGGAGTCTCAGGAGCTATTTTAGTACTACCTAATGAGTCTTTTAAAGCCGCAACTAGGTTATTTATATGACTAGACAAAGAGGTTGCTGCCGATGTAACCACTCCAAATAAAGAAATATCAGTCAACGCATCCTTACCAACAGCAGTCTCTAATGCTCCATTAACCGCAGTAAATTCTCCAGAAACAGATGACGCAGCGTCTGTCTTAACTCCAAGCATTGTAACACTCGGCAACGCATCCTTACCAACAGCAGTCTCTACTGCCTCATTAATACTGGAAACCCCTTCAGTTAAAGAGTCAGATGCTTTAGTTTCTTCGCCAAGTAAGGTTATCCCCGTCAAAGCGGCATCACCTACAATTTCCGCTTCAATTACTTCAAGCAATTCATTTGCAGCATTATAAAGAGTTAATTCGCCCGAAAGAGAATTTTTATATTTATTAACCGCATCCCTGAGAGCTAATAAATCACTTCTCTCTTTAGTTTCAATTGCAAGATAAGTTATAACCGCATCGCCTGCATCAGTTCCCTTGAGATAATATTCTTGGTTGTAATAAATACTTTCAACCCTATTAACTGTACTTGTTCTTTCTGTCATAAATCAATACTCCTTATAAATTAATAAAAAATTATAAGAAATAGTATGATAGCAGCATAGTTAATTATTAGTTAATACAAGAGGAAAAACATTAATTACTAATCTTCTTTTATAGAATCTAAAAGGGAATTTATTTTCTCTACATGTTCTAAAGTATCGTCATATCGAAAGATAATTTGAGGGATGGTTTTTAATTTTATACTCTTACTAATTATTGATCTAAACTTAGGAGCCAAGCTATTTATCTGCTTTAGAATTTCTTTAGTATTGTTAGATTGAAAGATAGTAATAAACACCGTAGCATTTTGAAGATCAGGACTAACCTTCACCTTAGACACAGTAATAAAATGTTCTAACAACACCTCTGCATCTATTTTTCTTTGCACTAAAGATTCAGCTACAACCGATTTGATTAATTCCGCCACCCTTAATTGTCTGACAGGAATTTTTTTAGGAATTATCTTTTCTAGTTCTAACATAAATCTTTAGCGCCTTCTAAATTTGGTTACTTTACACTTCTATCATTTAAAGGTTGTACAGGACGTGCATTGCCACCTGGCATAATTTTAGACAAAGATGCAATTTCTTCTTTACTTGCCTCAATAGACGTTCTTAACACAAACCAATTAACCCCTTCTGTGCAAGGTGGTGTTGTAAGAGATCCCATGTAATGGAAATAACTTTTGTCCATAGGTAATAGATTAGTAAGATCACTACTCTCTACAGCAATTTTCTCGTGTTTATTACCTGCACTATTTACAATATATTTAATCATTGGGTTAGAATTTCCTTCTTCAATCATTACTCCAACAACTGCTAAATTACCCTCGTCATCTTGGTGAACAAAGTGAAGCTCTGCTGGAGATATCTTACCATCGATAGAATGCTCACCAGGCACATGGAAATGAAATTGTACAAGATTATAAATTTTTCCACCTACCTCTATATACTTATTAGAAGCGTTAGAAGTCACTTTAACCCCAAATGTTTTTGAATTAATTTTATATGGCTCATAATGGAATATAATAGGAGCTTTATCACCAACTAATTTCTTTTGCTCTAAATTAATTGGGGATTGTTTAATCCCTTCCTTACATTTTTCAAACGCTGCATCCAGCTCACTCCATTTATCTGGTCCTGTTATACCAACATATGACCAATTTTCTGAATGCTCAGCAGATGCCACACCTACCAACATTGTTTGACTTAATAAAACCGCAGCTGCAATTTTTATTTTTTTCGACAGCATAATTAATTTACCCCTTTAATTCCTATAATTCCTAAACTTTAAATTTATAGCACCCTAACAAGCTACATCCTCATTATACACACTAATCAAAATAAATTGCAATTCTTAAATAAAACCGAACACATGTAAGATAATAACTAAATCTAACCATAGAGAGTCTTACTGGAAAACCCTTAATAATCCCCTAAAGAACATTTTCCTATTGACATTTGTGGGAAGCTGCATTATATTTCAGTAATTATTTTTATAATATATAAATGTTTATTAGGAATAGTCCATGTTAACTTTAAATCAGGTTATCACAAATAATACTCTTAATATCACTTCAGGAGACATCTTCATGTCTACAGTTCTACGCTCTGCACGAAAGGCACATTATCGCTGGCCTTCAGCTTAATTTCCAAAAAAATCTTAAATAAAAAAGTTTTTATCAATCTTCCAAATATGAAGATTGTACATAGCTTATATAGAAATAATCTCAATCAATATGGATTGTCTTTATTATAACTTATAACAGAGGAAAACAATGATTTATTACATAAAACTCCGCCGTAAAGGCTGGCAAAAGAGAAAATCAAATTACAAAACACAATAAATAATAAATATTATACCAAATAAGGAGTATAAAAATGACTAGTACAATTACTACAACTTTAAACTTAAATATAACTGCAACTGAAATTTCACAAGAAGCATTTGATGCTATACCAAGTTCTATAGAAAAAGCATCAATGATTGACCTCCCTGCCTACTTAATCTTTGCTCCAGAAAATGCAGTCTATAATTCTATGATAGCTGGTATAAGCTACGATATCAGAACCACTATCAATGAAATTGGAAAAAAAGCCTTTAACATAGATGACACTTCATCAAAAATAATGCTAGCAACGACATCTGGAGGTATTGGTGGAGCATTTAAATATTCAGTCATTGGACAAAACCCAGCAATAGGAGCAATTAGCACCACGGGTTATGAACTTTGTGGAGCCATCGATTTTTGCAATGATAACCCACTAGTATACGGCCCCGTTACCATAGCCATTGAATCTTTTGATGCAGCTGCACATGCTTATTTAAAAGCTGAAGAAGGAAATATATATGGAGCTGTAATTGCAGGTGCTATTGGAGGAGCAAAGGTTGGAGCTACTGTATATGGATTAATTCAATCACTATTAATACCAGTAACAGAAGCTATTCATAAAGCGGAATCTATAGATTTAAATACTACCATAAATGATGGCAACAATATAACTTACGCAGGCGATATAGATCATCACGCTGAATTATAAACATTTTCAACACAAGGAGAGAAAAATCATTCTCTCCTTACGCCCAATATTTAATTCAAACTAGAGCTTAGACAAAAAATATATATAATATTAATATGATCATCTTAGATAAAGATTATAATTATGAATTTAAACCCCTTTGTTATATTAGCTACTAACATTATTTCTCTCTATACCACAGGTTTTATTATCTGGATAATCTTAAGTTGGTTAATTAGATTCCAGATCATTAATGGATATCAAACACTAGTAAAACAAATTATGAAATTTGGTTCTAGAATTTTTGAGCCCCCCATGGCACAGATCAGAAGAATCATTCCTCCTATAGGAGGTGTAGATTTATCACCTATCTTCTTGTTTTTACTACTAAATTTTACAAAAGAATTCTTATTTACATATTTATATAAAGTATAATATATGCTCTTGCTATGTGCCTTTTTATTCAGTTTATTTTGCTACCATATAGCAAAAAAAAGAATAATCTTTCTTTCTTCGCGCTATAGAATAAAAACACGTTCCTTACCTGAATATTATGGAATAAATATAGCCACCTGGAATTTATCCGCTTCAATATTAGCAATACTCACACTGCATATTTTTACCTATTTTGGCTACGTAGTTAATGAGGTATATGGGTATTTAGCAATAATGAGCATTACTACAATATTAGTAATATACATTTTTGCAGCTTTAAGAGGAAAATTTAGAGCTCAAATGTATTTTGAATTAACCTTGAAGAAAATATTAAACGTAGCTAGCCTTGTATCTATATTACTTACCTTATCAATTTTGTTCACTATTCTTTTTGAAGCCTGCCAATTTTTTAATATAATTCCTATCGAAGATTTTTTGCTAGGACTTAAATGGTCACCACAAGATCATGGACAAAACTTTGGAGTTATTCCTGTTCTATCAGGAACTTTATTAATAACTGCTATAGCAATGTTTATTGCTATTCCTTTAGGATTATTATCCGCAATTTATTTAACCGAATATACTACAAAAAAAACTAGAGACATTATCAAACCAATCCTCGAAATTTTAGCTGGAATCCCTACCATAGTTTATGGTTATTTTGCCATTCTTATAATGGGACCAGCTATTAGAATGATGGGAGAAGCCTTAGGATTAGAAGTAAGCACCGAAAGTGCTTTAGCTGCAGGATTAGTAATGGGGATCATGATAACTCCCTTTATATTATCTTTAAGTGATGATGCTATCACCGCAGTACCACAAAACTTAAGGGATGCAGCCTTAGCTCTAGGATCTACTAGAGCCGAAATGATTGTAAAAGTGGTTCTTCCCTCCGCTTCCTCTGGAATAATTAGCGCCGTTTTATTAGCCATCTCAAGAGCTATTGGTGAAACTATGATTGTTGTAATGGCTGCCGGCATAAATGCTAAATTAACATTTAATCCTCTAGAAGCAGTGACTACATTCACTGCTCAAATTGTAGCATTATTAGTAGGAGATCAAGAATTTGATAGCCCTAAGACATTATCCGCATTCGCTCTAGCCTTAGCTCTATTTATTATAACTTTATTCCTAAATATTTGGGCCTTAATTATTATTAAAAGGAATAGAAAAAGATATGAGTAATACAAAATTTGTTAGAAATCGCTATAGATTTGATCATATTTTAAAAAACTTAGGAAAAGCCGCAGTTATAGTTTCTTGTATAGTTCTCTCCATATTATTTGGATCAATTATTATTAAATCTATTCCAGCATTTACAATTTATAAAATCAAAATAGATTTCCCTAAAAACACTAATCAGCATAAATTCACTAACGAAGAAGAAGCAATAAATTTTTTAATAAAATATGTTTCCCCCTCTAAGGACTACTTAGACTTTTTTAGCATATCAGCTCAAGAAGAAATCGTAAACTTAGCTCAAGAAGGAAACTTAAAAGGAAGCGTATTGTTAACAGCCTCAGCTAAAATAAATAATTCTTTCTATAATTTTGATGAATTTGAACAAAGCATTGTTAATAGATTGAAAATCAAAGAACAGTTTAATTACAATTTTCTTATTGGCAAGGAATCACGTGAATCAGAGCTTGCAGGAATGTCTACTAGTATTATAGGATCCATTTATACAATATTAATTTGTATTATAATTGCTTTTCCAATAGCTGTTTGTACAGCAATATACCTTGAAGAATTCGCTCATAAAAACATCATTACTTCATTAATTGAAATCAATATTAACAACTTAGCCGCCGTGCCTTCAATAGTTTTTGGACTATTAGGATTGGCAGTTCTTATCAACAGCATAGGATTACCTAGATCTTCATCTATTACCGCTGGCATTACCTTAGCAATGATGATTCTGCCTTTAATCATTATAACCACTAGACAAGCCCTTCAAACAATTCCAACAAATATAAAGCACGCAGCCCTTGCTTTAGGTGCAACAAAAATGCAAGTTATTCTCCATCACACTTTACCCTTAGCAATCCCAGGAATAATGACCGGGGTAATTTTAAGTATTGCTAGGGCAATTGGAGAAACAGCTCCTTTAATCCTCATTGGCATGATAGCTTTTATAGTTGACATCCCTCACACCATATTTGATCCAGCCACTGTAATGCCAGTTCAAATTTTCCTATGGGCCAGCAGCCCAGAGAGAGGATTCCAAGCAAAAACCGCTGCAGCAATATTGATATTACTGGCTATCCTAGTTATTATTAATATGATTGCGGTATATATTCGCAAAAAATATGAACATCGGTGGTAATCAATGAAAGATACTAAAATATCAACTCGTAATCTAGATCTATATTATGATGATAAACAAGCTTTATTTGATATAAATATTAATATAAGAACTAATAAAGTTACCTCCTTTATAGGTCCTTCTGGTTGTGGAAAGTCTTCTTTCCTGCGCTGCATAAATCGTATGAACGACACTATTCCAAATTGTAGAGTCAGTGGAAGATTGCTAATTAATGGCCGTGATATTAATGACAAATCTATTGATGTGGTTAAACTCAGAACCTCTGTTGGAATGGTATTTCAAAAACCAAATCCTTTTCCTAAATCAATCTATGACAATATCATTTATGCTCCCAAAATTCATGGAATGGCTACAACTAAAAAATCTCAAGATTTAATTGTTGAAGAAAGTCTTACCAAAGCCGGACTATTTGAAGAAGTAAAAGATCGCTTAGATAGTTTAGCCACAGCACTTTCAGGAGGTCAACAACAAAGATTGTGCATAGCAAGAGCTATAGCAATAAATCCTGATGTAATTTTAATGGACGAGCCCTGCTCAGCTTTAGACCCAATTGCCACTGCAAAAATTGAAAGATTAATCGATGAACTAAAGCATAACTATACTATTATAATAGTTACTCATTCTATGCAGCAAGCAGCTCGCATTTCACAGTATACTGCCTTTTTCCATTTAGGAAGAATCATTGAATATGGTAAGACTGAGCAAATTTTTACTAATCCAAAATCTAAACAAACTCAAGATTATATAACTGGAAGGTTTGGATAAAACTACATTCTACCATATTTCCTTCCTCTGCCTGGAGGAGAACGATAAGATGGAGGCCTACTAACTTTAGGCTTTTCTCTGTGTTTTTTATCCACTTCTTCGGAAAGGCTTGAATTTACAGTATTTGTTGTAGAGTTTGAACCTATGCTATCCTCAGATAGATCTATACCAACTTTATTATTAATAACAGGAATAGCTCCCAAGCATCTTCTAATGGTACTCACGGCCCTACCCACAACATTCTCTTTTGGATGAACGCCTTTAACTTTTACCTTTCCAGATTTAATATCCTTCTTCAATTGTTCATAGTCCGCTAAAATATTTTCCTTTAATACTTTGCGCTCATTTTCCCAAAACCTTTCTGTCTCTTCTTCTATTTTCCTTTTGCCTTTTATTCCTTCAAGATTAGGGCCTTTTCCACCTACCCAACTCTCAGCTCTTTTCTCGGCAATTACTTTCCCAATTACCCCATCTAAAGCTAGATTTTCACTATTTGAACCTGAATCTATTTTTATATTTTCTAAATTAATATTAGCCTTTTTTAATAAAGCAGAATGCTTGTCAGGAGAACTATTTAACTCGTGGAACAATCTATTTATGGGAGAGTCTTTATTGCTTTCTGTGGCAATTAATTCGTCATCTTTAATATCTTCTATTGCTGCCTTACCAATTCTATCCCATACTTTGGAATGGCTATAATCTAACTCAGCACCCACTTTATTACCAACCATTATATCAACCCTCATTACTAATATAACTTCATCTAGCATAATAACATATTATTAAAGAAAGATTAAGATTGTTGTGCTACTGATAAATCTGATCAAATATTCCACCTTCTGAAAAATGCTTATTTTTAAACTCTTTCCAATTAACATAGTCCTCTACATCTATCATGTTGGTATTTACAGGCTCTAATCCATCATATTTCTGATAATAATATTTGGCTATAATCTCTTGTCCTTTTTTAGAGAAAAGAAAATTAATATAGTTATTCGCTAATTCCTGATAATTCTTTTTACTGTTGATAATAGTAGCCACAGGAACATCTATTTTAACTGTTAGAGATGGATAAACAATTTCATAATTAGGATCTAAATTCTCTACAATATACTTGGCTTCATTTGCCCAGGTGATTAATACATCACCCATCTTTCTTTTTATAAAAGTAACAGCAGCACCTCTAGCAGTAGCATCTAATACCGGCGTATTTTGATAAAATCTCTTCATATAATTTTGCATCAATACCCGATCCCCATCAAAAGCTTTGTCTGCATATATCCAAGCAGCCACATAATTCCACAAAGCTCCTCCAGAAGTCTTAGGATTTGCTGGAATTATACTGACCTCTGGCTTTACTAAATCTGACCAATCTTGAATATTTTTAGGATTTCCCTTACGCACTAAAAAAGCAATACTCGTAGTAAATGGAGCAGAATTATTAGGAAATAAATCTCTCCAGTTTTTAGCCACCAAACCTTTATCTGCCAATAAATCCATATGATATGGCAGGGCAAGAGATACAACATCCGCTGGAAGACCATAAATTATTGAAGAAGTTTGCTTGCCAGATCCACCATGCGATTGGCGAATTTTTGTTTTGATATTGTATTCTTTTACAAACTCAGCATTTAGTTCTTTACATAATTCACGAGTAATATCGAAGGAAACATGTAAAAAACTATCTGCCCTAGCAATTGAAGAAATACAAATCAACAGCAACAATAAACGTAAAAACATTATTACCCTATTAAATTTGAATCAAACATACTATAATAATATTGGAAATAGTTAGAACAATCTAGAGTTTATATGTCCACCCTTGAGAACAACAATACAAAAGAAGATCCTGGATTAATTGATTTAGCTTCACGAAATAGCGACTTAAAATTAAAGATCACTAATATTATAGAGAATCTTGAAACTATTGATCCCGTAGTTTTAGAAAATCAAGTCTCTTATATGCTAGAAAACATGATGAATTTCTTCGCACAATATGTCGAAGAAATCCCTAACTTTGACTCATTAACCTTAGAACAACAAAAGATTCTCATCTCCCGATTTAAAGCTGTATCTAAAAGTTTAAAAAAAAGAAAAATTAAATCTGTTAATGAAATGCTGCAAGTTTTTGTTTTTACTGTTTTAAATGGCATTGGTGAAAATATAGAAAATTTGAGAGATTTAACCGCAGAAGAAATCTTACAAAAAAAACATAAAAAAGATTTTAGAAAATTTTTAAGAAATGCTGCGGAATTTGAAATTTATCAAATCAATCAAGGAAAATCAGAGGAAAAAATTAACCAGAACAATTTTATTACCAATGCCATAAAGCATGGGGTTAAAGAAGCTCTAAAGGATATAAAACTTGATTTTAATATGGAATTAGATAAAGAAGCTTTGAAAGTCCTAGATGATGCACATAAAGCCTTTCATAAGTCAAAACAAATAACCCATTCTAGACATAATTAATCTTACTTATTAACCTTTTGATAATAACTTGCTGTTACAATTGCAAACAATCAAACTTATTATTCAAGAAATACCACAATGTTATCAAAAACTCTAGAATCAACATTGAACTATGCTTTAAATTTAGCCAAAGAGTATAAACACGAATACGCAACATTAGAGCATTTACTGATGGCTCTAATTGAAGATAATGACGCAAGAAAAGCTCTTCTATCGTGCAAAGTCAATCTAGACTCTCTTACTAGAAGTCTTGATAATTTTCTAAGCGATGATTTACAAACAATGATTTTGAAAACCATAAAGGAAAGTAAGCCTACTGCTAGATTCCAGAGAGTTATTCATAAAGCCTCTATGAATGCTAACAAAACTAGTAAACATAAAATAAACGGAGCTGATATTTTAGCTGAAATTTTTTCTGAACAAGATTCATATGCGGTTTTATTTCTTACTAAACACAAAGTTACTCCTAGAGCTATTGAGAAATATACAAAACAAGACATAATTAATTCGTCAGACTCTATAAATCTATCAACTATTGAGCATAAAACCCAAAAAAAGTCAATTGATGACGATACTAATATTTTAAACAAATATTGTATTAATCTTAATGAAATGGCATTAGCAAAAAAAGTTGATAGCTTAATTGGTCGAGATACAGAAATAGAAAGAGTGATTGAAGTTCTATGCAGACGCAATAAAAACAACCCTTTAATAGTAGGGGAACCAGGAGTCGGTAAAACTGCTATCGTTGAAGGACTATCTTCACTATTAGCCACAGAAAAAGTTAACAAGGCTTTAAAAGGATCTGTTATATATTCTTTAGATATGGGATCCTTGGTTGCTGGAACAAAATATAGAGGAGACTTCGAAGAGAGATTAAAACAAGTGATAAATAAAATTAAAGAACTACCTTCAGCAATTTTATTTATCGATGAAATTCATACCATTATTGGAGCAGGGTCTAATAATGGAAGCTCTTTAGATGCGGGCAATTTATTAAAACCTATGCTGGCAAGAGGGTCAATACGCTGCATAGGTTCCACAACTTTTAAAGAATATCAAAACCACTTTGAAAAAGATGCAGCCTTAGCGAGAAGATTTCAAAAGGTTGTGATTGATGAACCATCTTACAAAGTAGCCATCGAAATGCTAAAAGGACTAAAATCATTCTATGAAAACCACCATAATGTTAAATATGAAGACGATGCTATTGAAGCTGCCGTCATATTATCAGATCGATATATAAATGATAAAAGACTTCCAGATAAAGCTATAGACGTTATGGACGAAGCTGGAGCGCGCATTAAACTGAATAAAAAAAATCCAAATGATAAAGCGGCTGTAACTGAAAATGATATTGAAAATATTATTGCTAAAATCGTTCATATACCTCCAAAAACTATTTCAAAAGATGAATCAGAAACAATACAGGGGCTTGAAGATGAATTAAGATCTCAAATATTTGGGCAAGACAGAGCAATTGAAGAGCTTGTAGACGCTATAAAACTCGAGAAAGCCGGTCTACGTGACCACGCAAAACCAATTGGCTGCTATCTTTTCTCAGGTCCTACCGGAGTTGGAAAAACAAGACTATCTCAAGCTTTAGCAAAAGCTCTTAGTATGGAACTTCATCGTTTTGATATGTCAGAATATATGGAAAAGCATTCTGTTTCTCGTCTTATTGGCTCTCCTCCTGGATATGTAGGTTTTGATCAAGGCGGACTGCTTACAGACAAAGTAAGAAAACATCCTCATTCTGTTGTGCTGCTTGATGAAATTGAAAAAGCTCATCCGGATATTCATAATCTTCTCTTGCAATTAATGGACTATGGAAGACTAACTGATAGCAATGGTATTGCTGTAAATTTCTGTAATAGTATAGTTATACTAACTACTAATGCTGGAGCTGCATCACTCAATAAAAATAAAATGGGCTTTAGCGAATTAAAGCAAATGGTAAACAATAGTAAAGAGAGTAATGAACACATCAATCGTACCTTTTCTCCAGAATTTCGCAATCGCTTAGATGCAATAATTGAATTTAGCCCTTTAAGTGAAGAGGCAATAGATAAAATTATAAGTCAATATTTTGTTAATTTATCCGAACAACTAGCTGAAAAAGATATCACTATTACGGTAGATGATACTGCCAAAGAATATCTATCCGACATAGGATTTGATAAATATAGAGGAGCCAGAGAACTAGAAAGAATAATTGACAAGAAAATCAAACAATCTCTTGCTGATGAAATTATTGCCGGTACTTTAACCAAAGGAGGAGCAGTTCACATAGGATTAAATACAGAAATAAATAAGCTAAAGTTCAACTACCTTGAAATGGCAACATAAAGCACCTTTACTAGGACTAGAAAACAATGTTATTGAATTTCACTAAATAAAAATCTAAAAATATAAACTCCCTTGACTAGAACATAAATTTCTTTTACGTTAAATTGATATCATAAATTTAGTTTAGAAAAAGCCCCTGTAGCGGCTACTTTAAATTTTTTCATTTTCCTTTATTGATATCATTTTTTATAACTTCAATTTTAGGGATAATATATGTCTTCCAAAAATCACCTCTATAAAAACACCAACGGAATTTTTTTAATGTTGGTAAATGCATTCGCCACCTCGATGCTTTATGTCATAATAAAATATTTAACCGAAAATATAGCTTCCAATCAGGTAGTTTTTTTCTACAAATTCTTAGTGTTAGCTGTTGTTATTCCATGGGTCTTATATGATGGCATTGGCTGCATTAAAACTAAAAAACTTAAACTTCATTTAGTTAGAGGTTTTGTTAGCACACTTGCTGCTTTGCTATTTTTTTATGGATTAAGTAAGGTAAGTGTAGCCAGCGCAACTGCTCTTAATAAAATGGAACCTGTTTTATTAATGATTATCGGAGCATTATATTTTAATGAGAAGCTTTCCAAAATTAGGGTAACCACTGTAATCTTAAGCTGTATTGGAATGCTATTTGTTGTATACCCATTGATAGAGATCACTGACAATGGTTTAAATTTACCATTATTTGATGGATCAGAAGCTCCAGAATTTAACTATAATTACTTAATTATACTGGCTGCAGTTGTACTTTGGACAATAAATAGCTCTATTGTAAAAACTTTAGGAAAAACTGAATCAAATAGAACTCAATTATTTTACGTATCATTAATATCTGTATTAGTATCTTTTCCTGCAGCAATATTCAGCTGGGAAACACAAACTATAAGTGGAATTGATATTTTATGGATTAATGACGTCAATCCGTTCACCACTTTAACTCCTCAACTTACTGGTTTGCTTATCTGTGCAGCAATGCTTCATTTTATGCATGTTGCCTGCTATTTTCAGTCATTAAAAATAGCAGAAATGTCTGTAGTAGTTCCCTTTGACTATACCAGATTAGTCTTTGGTGGAATATTAGGGTATTGCTTCTTTGGAACCATTCCAAACTTTAGTTCAAATATTGGTTATTGCTTGATTTTAGGATCCGGAATATATCTGCTAAGCGCTGAAGCTAGACATAAAAAGAAATTGGCCAAGCTAGTGCATGGAGTATAAATTTTAGAAAATCTACTATGCTCCTTAAATATAACAGCTAGGAGCATAGAGCATAGCTGATATAATACTAATTATGTCACTTGAAATAGCACCTTATAACACATATATGAAATACATATAATTGACACTTAAAGTTTAGTTGAGTATACTTGGCTCCAAGAATAACAACATACGTGTTATAAACTTATAATTTAGAGGTATAAAATGAACTTCACAAAATACAACGCATCTGCTGAAACATCTGTCAAATATGATGAAGGCTTACGTGCCTATATGCTACAAATTTTTAACTTCATGACCCTAGCACTAGCAATTACTGGTGTGGTCTCTTATGTAGCTGGAAATTCTCAAGCATTTTTAAGCATGTTATATACACAAAGTAATACAGGAATGAACCTTTCTCTTACAGGATGGGTAGTTATGCTGGCACCTTTATTTATGGTATTTTTCCTATCTGCTAAAATTCATACTATGTCTGTTCAATCTGCTCAATTGGTGTTCTGGGCTTATTCTGCCTTGATGGGTCTGTCATTAGCTCCGATATTTTTAGCTTATACTGGGGAAAGCATAGCTAGAACATTCTTTGTTACTGCATCTGTTTTTGGAGCGATGAGTATTTATGGATATACAACTAAAAAAGACCTGACAGCTTTTGGGTCATTCC
This sequence comes from Rickettsiales bacterium, assembly GCA_025210695.1. Classification (NCBI taxonomy): domain Bacteria; kingdom Pseudomonadati; phylum Pseudomonadota; class Alphaproteobacteria; order Rickettsiales; species Rickettsiales bacterium. The sequence goes on along the minus strand of JAOARE010000008.1, from coordinate 170,407 downwards.
TAATGATGGGTGTAATAGGTATATTATTGGCTTCTGTAGTTAATATGTTTATGGCAAGCTCTGCACTATCATTTGCAATATCTGTAATTGGGGTACTAGTATTCACAGGCCTTACTGCATATGATGTTCAAGCATTAAAAAACATCTATTTACAATCAGCAGGAATGGACAGAGAAATTACTACCAAAATTGCTATTCATGGGGCATTAAGATTATATCTAGACTTCATAAATTTATTTATAATGCTTCTTCGTTTATTTGGTGGAAGAAGAGACTAATCTTAATAAAAATAGCCCTATAATTTTATAGGGCTTCTTCTTTTCTCCTGAAAAAACTTATCTAGCAAGCACTTACATTCTTCCTCTTCTACACCACCATAAATCTCTATTTTACTATTTACTGAAACTATATTATCCTCTGCCGTAATATCATATGCTCCAAAGTAAACTCGCCTTAATCTAGCATTATATATTGCCTGTAAGCACATAGAGCAAGGCTGTAAGGTGACATATAAATCTAACCCAGATAAACTTTTGCTCCCTAAGGATTGACAGGCAGATTGAATGGCTAATATTTCGGCATGAGCTATAGGATCTTTTTTATGCTCAACTAAGTTATGTGCCTGAGATATAATTTCTTTTGTTTTAGGATTGATAACAACCGCTCCTACAGGAACTTCTTCAGAAATAAAAGCATTTGTAGCCATCTTAATTGCTGACTTCATATATGGACTCTTAAACATCTAATCTACGTATGAAACCTCTTCTTCAACACCATCAGGATCCTGATGAACAATAATTTCTGCATTAGGTATTTGATCTAAAATCTTGTGCTCTACTTCAATAGCTATAACGTGAGCCTCTTTTAAAGTCATATTTTGGTCCAGCTCTAAATGAAATTGTATAAATGGTTTAGTCCCCGCATAACGTGTTTTTAAGTCATGAAACCCATTCACTTTGTTATGCGACTTTATTATTTCTATAATAACTTGTCTTTCACTCTCATCTAATTCATGATCCATTAAATTATTAAATGCTCTTCTAAAAAGCTTCACAGCATTTAAAATAATATAAATTGAGATTGCAATAGCTGTAATACTATCAAACATTGGCATTTCATAATGCACTGCAACAACAATACCAATAATAGCGGCAACATTGGCAAGAAAATCTGTGATATAATGAACAGAATCTGCTTCTATAATATGAGATTTAGCTTTATTCATTACATAATATTGAAACACTACTATAATCAACGTAATAATTATAGAAAAAATTAGAATTTCTATCCCTAAATTACCTGAACTTAGAATTTGATCATTAGGATAAAAAAAACGCTTAACCGCTGTAAATATTAGACCTAGGCCTGAAAGAGCAAAAAAAACTGCTTGAGAGAAAACTGCTATATCTTCAACTTTTCCATGCCCAAACCGGTGCTGATGATCTGCAGGCTGCAATGCATAATGTAGCGCCAATAAGTTCATTATAGACACACAAATATCTAACAATGAATCTACTAAACTTGCTAAAATTGTTACGGATTCTGTTGTGAACCAACCGTATATTTTAGCTAATATTATTAAAGAAACCCCAACCACAGTAATATAGGTAGAAATTTTCATTAATTTCTGGTTTTCTTCTTGCTTTAAGTCATGAATAGGCGAATGATGTCCGTGATTACCCATAATTTTATAGTATCATTACTGTTCCAAATAACGCTAATAATCTCACTTCACTAAGAACTTTACAATCATTATTATTGCAATTTATAAAAAAATGATATAAATCTATTAAGTAAAACTAACTATAACTAATAGAAGGCTTGTCAACGCATAACGCATATAGTTTTTTAATAATAATCTTAATCTTACTTATATGCCATGCTAAAAACTATGGTAAAAAAAGCAAAATATAGGTATTCTATGTCTGTTGGGCGTAAACTTTAGGAGAAAAATTGATAACTCTTTTTATTGACAATCGAGTTAGAAAATCTAAGGATATAACTGATACTATGACCATAAAAAATGCTCAAAAGATTACTGTCACTGAAAAACTCAAGATGGATATAAAACTACCTATAGTTAACCAGGTGACAAAGGCAAAGTTATCAATAATTAAAGGATAGTAAATATTATGAATTTAGCTCAAGACGTCTTAGAAAATCTTCCACAAGGTTCTTTACTAAAGGGAAAAAAAGGCCTTATTATGGGACTTGCAAATGATAAGTCAATAGCTTGGGGAATAGCTGCAGCTTGCGCTCTTCAAGGAGCCGATTTAGCAATTACCTACCAGGGTGACATAATGAAAAAAAGAGCAGAACCTCTCGCTGAGTCTCTAGGTAGCTCTTTGCTGATTTCTTGCGATGTTCTAGATGATGCAAGTCTTGAAGCTTTATTTAAAGAAATAGAACAGAAATGGGGGAAACTTGACTTTTTAGTTCATGCTATTGCTTTCTCAGATAAAAATGAATTGAAAGGAAGATATAGCGATACTAGTATGGATAACTTTCTCAATACTATGAATGTGTCTTGCTATTCTTTCACTAAAATTGCGAAAATGGCTGCACCACTTATGAAAGATGCTGGCTCTATGGTAACCCTATCTTATTATGGCGCTGAGAAATACGTACCTCATTATAATGTAATGGGAGTTGCCAAAGCAGCCTTAGAAGCTAGTGTAAAATATTTAGCTAATGATATGGGTAAAGACAACATTAGAGTTAATGCAATCTCCGCCGGTCCTATAAAAACATTAGCGGCCTCTGGAATTGGTGATTTCCGTTATATACTAAAATGGAATGAATATAACTCACCATTAAAACGCAACACCACCATTTGGGACGTTGGTAAGGCATCACTTGCATTATTGTCAGATCTAGGTAGTGGTATCACTGGAGAATTAGTTCATGTAGATTCAGGATATCATACTGTGGGAATGAAACAAGTTGACGCACCTGATATAGAAACATCATAGAGTTAGAAACTTGAACAAATATATTGCATATTTTTGTACATTAACACTAGTTTTAATTGCAACATATTTTATAGCTTCATACTTAAATGGCTTAAGATCCTTTGAAGTTGTGGTCAGCAGATATAATGAAGACTTAAATTGGCTAAAAACTGAGTTCCCAGATGAAAAAATTACTATATATAACAAAGGTGAAAACAATATTATTTCTCAACCTAACTGGAATATCGTACAATTACCCAATATAGGTAGAGAATCTCATACATATCTATATCATATTATTAGTAATTATAATAATCTGGCTGACAGAACTCTGTTCCTTCAAGGAAACCCTTATGATCATAAAAATGAATTATATTTGCCTTTGATAAGGTATAAAACTCGTATCTTTGGAAATATATCTAATAAATGTAGAAACATTATTGCACGCTGTGGAGATTCTTTTAGTTCCTATATTAAATCATATTATAGAAGAGATCCAGATAGACTAGACGATCAATCATCTTATTTGAAGACTCATCCACATTATATAGGATTTAGAGAAGGAATAGAAAATGATAACTTACAAAACTTTATAGATAAAATCTTAAAAAGAAAATTACCTAATAATACTGTGATTGGATGGGCTATGGGAGCCCAATTTGCAGTTGATAAAGAAGTAATAATGATTCATAATAAACAATATTATAAAAACCTAATAAATATTTTTGAAAGATCTAATCAAGAAGAAGGATATTTCTTCGAAAAGTCATGGGATATTATATTTGATAATGGAAAATATAAAGAGCTTAATTAAAAGTCACAATCAGGAGGGATCATGAATTATTCAAATCAGATCTTACAAGAATTAAAAGACGGTAATATAAGATTCCTGAAAGGACAATCTGTTCAATGTTCTCATTCTTCTTTGCGTAAAATTAAAGAATTTGCCAAAACTGGACAATCTCCTAAAGCTATCATTCTTTGTTGTTCAGATTCTAGAGCTCCAGTAGAAATGATTTTTGATCAAGATATCGGTGATTTATTTGTAATACGTGTCGCCGGCAATATTGTTGCACCATCATTAGTAGGTAGTGTAGAATTTGCTGCAAGCACTTTTGGTACAAAGCTGGTTGTTGTTATGGGTCATAGTCAATGCGGAGCCATAAATGCCACCATTGACTATATTGAAAATAAAACTCCTATAGAATCTAAAAATATCCATGGCATAGTAAGTCGTATCAAACCACATATTTCTTGCATTGCAAAAAGGAGTGATTTATCTCACACAGATAAAATGGATCAAGCAGTTGAAGCAAATGTGATGGCCTCTGTTGATCAATTATCTCATTCCAGCCAGATTATTGAGGAAATGGTAGCTAATAGGAAAATTAAGATTGTAGGAGCGGTACTCAACCTAGAAACAGCTAAAGTAGAATTTTTAGAAACATAGATTATATATTTAATATTACCTTAGCAGCCAATTGACTTGGTATCTTCTTACCAACTTGTAGCTTTGCTAATTGCAACTTTACTTCTTTATTCCATTTAGTCCTGTTTTGCAGCAATGTGGCCTGATATAAAGCTTCACCTATTTCTAATGGATTACATTTATCTTGCAATAACTCTGGAACCAGTTCTTTATCCGCTAATACATTCAAAATAGTCGCATATTTACCAACAACCATTCTTTTTAACAACCAATAAGAAATGGGATTAATTTTATACCCAACTACCATTGGCATTTGGTAAAATGCTAATTCTGTAGTAATTGTGCCGCTCTTAGCTAATGCTACATCACAAGAACTAAATAGACCTTCTTTATCTTTTTCATCTACTAATATTATATCCAATGATTCATCAATCCCTTCCTCTATCATCTTCTTAAGATAATCTTTAATCGGAATCACTATAGTAATGTTTTGTTTAACCTTTTTAGATAAATATTGAATAGATTCTAAAAAAATAGGTAACAATCTTTTTATTTCCTGTTTTCGACTACCTGGAGCCAAACAAACTAATAAATTGCCTTGAGGTATCTTATATTTATTTCTAAAGATCTGTTTATCTTGCATTTTTAGATCTTCAATAGCAGGATGGCCAACATAGCTAGTAGCAAGTCCCTCCTTTAAAAAATATTCTGGTTCAAAAGGTAAAATTACTAATAAATGATCATATAATTTAGCAATTTTCTTTGCTCGCTCTGGTTTATATACCCATACGGTTGGAGCCACATAATGAACTAGCTTTCCTTTGATTCTTTCTTTTACATTCTTAGCCACCCGGAAACAGAAGCCTGGAGAATCAATAGTAATAACTACATCTGGCTGAATTCTAATAATATCTTCGATAGTTTGTTTAATTAACTTAAGAAACTTAAAAATATGTGGTAGAACTTCTAAAAAACCCATCACTGATAATTCTTTAGCAGGAAAGAGCAGTTTCATTTTCTGCCCTTGCATCTTATCACCACCTATACCATAAAACTCTACGTTGGGGTTTTGTGACCTTATGGCCTTCATTAACTTAGCGCCAATATTATCCCCAGAAGCTTCACCGGCAATTATATATATTTTTCTCATGATTTAAGAGCCGTGATTTAAGTTGTTTGGAGGATTATATCATATAAATAAATACGAAGAAAATAAAGAAAATACGGCGTCATATTACTTTGACGCCGATATATAAATACTATTATTTCTCTTTGAATGCATGATCCAATGTCATGGTTATAGGATCCATTAGATATTTCAACATAGTTCTTGTACCAACAACTATCATAACATCAACCCCCATACCTGGATACAGAACTACACCTTTAAGATCAGATATTTTCTTTAGATTTTCTTGATCTATTTTGATGCGTGCTTTGTAGTATAAAGGAGGAACCCCTGTCTGAAGCTCTAGGCCATCAGCTACTACAGCATCAGCAGATAAACTAATCACTTTACCCTCTAATACTGGAACCACTCTAGCTCTGTATGCAGTTAAACGCACTCTAGAAAGCTGACCAACTCTGACAACAGAAATATCATCAGCTCTAATTTTTGCTTCAATTATCAATTCATCATCCTGAGGAACAATTTCCATAAGTGGTTGCTGCGGCTGAATAGTACCTTGTGGGCTTAATTTTTCATAAATATTCGAAACAACTCCAGCTTCAGGAGATGTAATCACTGTACGGTTCAACCGCTCAGTAATATCTTTTAAAGCTTCATAGTCTCTTGAAAGCTCTGCTTGGGCAGCCTTCAACTGGCTAACAGTTTCTTCAAATTGTTTATCTTTATCATTTTGTAATGCTATCTGACTCTGAAGAATCTGTTGTTCAGTTTCTGCCAATTTTGCTAATAAATCTCCTTTTCTACCTTCATATTCAGCTTTCTGCCCCTCAGCCCTTTGTAAATCAGGCTTACTTAAATTTCCTTTAGCAAATAATTTTTTATAAGTTGTAACTTGATCAGAACTAATTTGAATTAATTTATCTGTCGCTTCAATTTGCGGTAATATAGAATTTTTTCTTTCAAGATATTGAGCAGTATTTTTTTCTGTAAGAGCAATTCTTGAAGCAATATTAGCTTTCTTAGCATCAAAAACTTTTTGCTGATTATCTATAGCTTTCTTAACTTCTGGATCATCAACATCATCTGTTAGTTCACTAGGAAAAACTACCTCTTCTTTACCATCTCTCTCTGCAACAAGCCTTGTAACTTCGGCAAGAGAAGTTATATATTTATATTTATACTGGTTTTTTTGAGCTCTAAGTTGCGCATCATCTAATAATATTAAAGTTTGACCTTTAGTTACCTCGTCACCATCACGAACTAAAATTGACTTAATAATTCCTCCTTCCGGATGTTGAATAATTCTTTTCTTTGAATCAAGAATTATTTTACCTTGAGCATGTGACGCACTATCTAACGGCGCTAAAGTTGCCCACATCCCAAAGAATCCAAAGGTAATAATTAATACCCAAATGCCAAAAACAGAAGGAGCTCTAGTCTCTTGAACTACTTCACTTCTTCCTTCTGCGGACTGAGGAGTTGATAAGTAGTTAATTGACTTATCCATAACTGTAACAAACTTATCAACATGAGGAGAAAGCCCTCTAGCTTTTTGTATAGTTTCTTTTGCAAGAAGTTTATGCTTTTTACCTTGCTCAACAATCTCCTGCTTCATATCCTTAGCCAAATTTTTTACTTGATGAAATTTTCCTTTAGGAACTTCTTCATATAATAAATCTGATCCTTCTGCTGCAGAAACCAAGTTTTCTTGCTCATGCTTTTCTTCTTCTTGCACAATAGATTCTTGAGTTTTTTTCTTTTCTGATGCTGCAGAAGCCAAGCTTTCTTCCTTCACTTCTTCTTCAGATATAATTTTTGAGGTACCTTTAATTTTCATAATCATCATCACTTAAATTATTGTGGTTTAGCGCCTGGGTTGGCAATGGCAGTATTAGCAGGTTTTGCAAATTTTGCCATAATTTCATCTTTAGTTCCAAAAGCAGCTACCGCTCCTTCTTGCAATATTAAAATTTTATCAACACAAGATAAAATAGATGGACGGTGAGAAATAACCACTGTTGTTATTTTCTTAGCTCTAGCATGATTAATTGCTCCAACTAAAGCCTGTTCACCAAGTTCATCTAAATTAGCATTTGGCTCATCAAGCACTACAAATTTTGGATTACCAAAAAATGCACGTGCTAAACCTATTCTTTGTCTCTGCCCACCAGATAAATTAGCTCCACCAATCCCAATATCTGTTTCATAACCATTTTTTAAACGAAGTATTAAGTCATGAGCTCCTGTCATTTGAGCAGCTTCTACAATGTCTTGAGGATCTACATCTTCTCTTAGTCTAGCAATGTTACTTTTTATAGTTCCACCAAATAACTCTACATCTTGAGGTAAATATCCTACATGATTGCCAAAATCTTCACGATTCCAAGTGTAAACATCTGCTCCATCTAATCTTACAGATCCTTGCATTGTTTTCCATACACCAACCATCACTTTAGCGAGACTTGATTTACCAGCAGCACTTGGACCAATAATAGCTAGGATATCTCCTGGGTCTAAATTAAAATTCACCCCTTTTAAAGTGTAAGGCACAGGTCCAGTAGCACCTGGAATACTTGGAGCAAAAAACACATTCTCAACAGATAACTTTCCTGTTGGAGTTGGAAGTTTCATAGACTCTTGACGATCGGAGAGTTTTACATAAGCAACTTTAAGACGATCATAAGCCTTCATCGCCCCACTTATTTGTTTCCAAATCTCAATAGCGTTATCAAAAGGAGTTAAGGCTCTACCCATAATAATAGAACTACCAATCATAGCCCCCATAGTCATATTTAGTGGCTCAACAATCACAAGATACGCACCAAGCCCAGTTACCAACATTTGAAGGATCATTCTAATGAAACGAGCCATATTAGAGATTATGCCATTCCTATAACTTGCAGTAGAAATAAAGTTTAGAGACTTTTGTTGGTATCTTTGCCAATTCTTTATAACCGCGTTCATCATACCCATCGCTTCAATTACTTCTGCATTACGAGTAGCAATATCCGACTGATTCATACTATGCATAGATTGTTGATTAGCTTCATTTAGCTTTGTATTCGTAGCATATGCATTTAAAAATGCACAAGTTAAAAGCAACATTGCACCAATCACAGATAGCCACCCCATCCATGGATGGATCAAGAATAAAACTATGATATAAATAATAGACCAAGGAGCATCGAAAAGCGTATTAATTCCTACACTTGTTAGAAATGTTTTTACTGTTTGTAAATCACGAAGGTTTTGCGCACCACCAACAGATGCTTTCATTGCTGCGCTTCTTACAGAATTCGCAAACAAATCTGGTGATAACTGCCTATCTAACCATTCACCTAATTTGATTAAGGTAAATGACCTTGCAACCTGAATCATATGCAGAGCAATATACAAAGCTACCATTAGTAAACTTAGCATTAATAGAGTGTTTTTATTTTGACTTGATAAAACTCTATCCAAAACTTGTAAGGAATAAAGAGGAGTGACTAGCATTAATAAATTTACTGCAAACGCAAACGCAAACACCACCCAAAAAACTGGACGACACTGATCTAAAACTCTAACTAACGTATTTTGTGAATTCTTACTCACTGATTTACCCTCAATTGTTTAATTAATATTTACAACTATATAACGAAAAAGTTAATAAATATTCAATTATTATACACTATTTTTACACAGTATTCAACCGTTATGTAATAAGCACACTATGTTATTTCAAGACCCATCTTAATTTTATCCAAGATTTCTTAAACTAAATTCAAGATTATAGCTTATTATAGCACTAAAGAGTATATAATTAATAATATCTTTTTGTTATTTTAATAACTTTGACCAGTTAGCATCAGAAGCATCCGTTGGAAGCTGCAAAGTTCTTTCAAAATTACCAGTAATATCTATAGTACATAAATTAGATTTAAGCGGCTTCCCTCCCCCCTGATACTTCTCTGTTCTGGTATACATCATAACTCTGCCATTTGGTGACCAAGTCGGATTGCCAACAAAATATCCTTGTGTTAAAATTCTTTCACCCGAACCGTCTGGCCTCATCACACCTATATAAAATTTCCCCTGATAGCTCTTTGTAAAAGCTATAAAATCTCCTCTAGGAGACCAAATTGGTGTGTAATGGCGTCCTTGACCAAAACTAATTCTTTTCTGATCACTACCATCCTTGTTCATTACATAAATTTGTGAAGCACCACTACGATCAGAAATAAAAGCTATTTTTTCTCCATCTGGAGAGAAATATGGGCTAGTATTTATATAAGATCCAGATGTTATTTTCTTATAATTCATGGTTTCTAAATCCATCACCATTACGTCACTGCTTCCCTTCATAGCTAAAGACATAGCCATTTCTTTTCCGGAAGGTGCAAACCTCGGAGCAAAAGTCATTCCTTTAAAATGCCCTAAGATATTATCTTTCTGAGTATTCAAATCACGCAAATGAACTCTAGCCTTGTTATCTTTGTATGAAAGATAAAGCGCTTTATAACTATCTGGAGAAAATCTAGGAGTAAGAGTTAGATTTCTCCCATCAGTTAAATACTTTAAATTAGCTCCATCTTGATCCATAATAGCCAATTTTTTTATCCTATGCGTAGCTGGACCTGATTCTGCAATAAAAATAATCTTAGTGTTAAAATACCCTTCCTCACCTGTAAGACGTTTATATACATCATCAGCAATTTTATGTGCAATTCGTCTCCAATCCTTCTCCTTACCTTGATAAATACCTGCTTTTATAGATTTCTCTCCATAAGGATCCCACAAATGAAATTCTACTTTGATCTCTTTAGAATTAGTAAATGAAACTTCTCCTGTTAATAAAGCGGAAGCATTAATTATTCTCCAAGCTGAAAATTTAGGATATTTTCTCACATTTTGAATTGCTTCAATATAAGCATCTTTATTAATTATCCTAAATAGACCTGTTCCTTGCAAATCGTTATGAACTACTTGAAGTATCTCTCCTGCTATAGCATTATTAGCCACAAAATTTGGACTAGCAATGGGCATAGGATCAACTTTACCATTAGTAATGTCAATTCTTTCAACAGCAGAAACTTGTAAACCTATTAGTACCACTAATAACACCAATAATTTTTTCATAAATCACCTATTTAATAAATTAATTCACTTGGATCAAAGTAAAACTCTAAATTCTGCCATATTTTATACTGATCTGCAGGAAGATCTCGCAAAGGACTACATTTATATACTGCTCGCATTGCCGCGTCAGCAGCAGCTCTATATAAATCATCTTTAGCATACTTATTATTATCAATAATTCTTACATTTGCAACTTCACCATCTTGTTTAAAACTAATATTAAGTAAAACTTTTAACCTTGCAGCATGTTTATTGCCGGCGGGAGGATTCCAACAGCTTTCTATTTGCTTCTTGATAGAATCCTTAACGCTTAAAGACAAGGATTCTTCTATTTCTATTGGCCCTTTGCTTGCCTTTTGTTCCTTTGCTTCATTCTTAGCAACATCTGCTAATAAGCTCTTTAATAATTGATCCTCTGCTGTAACTTTAGGCTTAGACTTCACCTTGGTTTTTTCTTTTTTAGGAGCCGACTTCTTTTTCTCCTTCTTCTCTGCTTTAGGCTTAGGTTTATCCTTAGAATTCTCTTCTTGCTTAACTTTCTCTTTTACAGGTTCTGGCTTAGGTTTATCTGACGCTTTTGGTTTATCAATAATTTTAGCTTCCTTTATTTTTTTAATAGCTTCTTTGTTTTCAATATTTGTCTTTTTAGCTATTGGCAATAGATCTATAGAAATGATTGCTTCCGGTGGTTTTTTGCGCTGACATTGAGGAAAATTGAATAATAATATGACAAATAGAATAAAATGAAAGAAAACAGAAATACTTATTCCCAGATGCTGCTTTATATTAGCTATAATCTGAGTAATCTTCTTCATAAAACTATTTCTTATTTTCAATTTGGGTTACTAACGATATATGATTATACCCAGCCTCGTTAATTGCTCCAATTACTGACATCACATCACCATAATTAGTTGCTCTATCCCCACGAACTAAAATTCTACTATCTTTTTGCTCTTTTGTTATAGCTTTTAATTTAGGAATTAGCCCCGTTTTATTAACTACAACATCTTGGATATAAACCATTCCCTTATTTGTAACAGTTATGGTTAATGGCTCATCACTTCCACTTAAAGGAGATGATGTAGCTTCAGGTAAATTAACATTAATTCCAGAAATCATCATTGGAGCCGTCACCATAAACACTACCAATAAAACCAACATCACATCAACAAACGGAGTGATATTAATCTCACTCATCAACCCCCTTTTTCCTCTTCTTGAATTAACTATCTTGGTAGCCATTTTCCATTCCCTTATCAATTTCTTGAGCAAACAATGAATATAACTCACTAGAAAAACTTTCTACTTTATTATTAATTTCATTAATTTTACTTGAGAGAAAATTATAAAATATCACCGCAGGAATAGCAGCCACCAAGCCAACAGCTGTTGCAAACAAAGCTTCAGCAATACCAGGGGCGACTACTGCAATAGTTGCATTTTTCATAGCAGCTATCGCTTGAAAACTATTCATAATTCCCCAAACAGTTCCAAATAACCCAATAAAGGGCGAGGTTGAACCAACTACAGCCAAAAAGGAGAGATTCTTTTCCAACTCTTCCATTCCTTGGTTCTTTTCCATGTCCATCACTTGAGCAATGCGATCCTTTAAACCAATACTTAAATAAGACAAAGTCTTTTGTCCTTTATTCTGTCTTTGCCTACTCCGCTCATCCATAGCAGCAACAAATACAGCTGCCAAAGGATGAGAAGCTCTCCTCTTTAGCTTTTCATATAATTGGTCTAATAATTGCCCTGACCAGAAAACTTTCTCAAATTTTATAATCTGCTGCTTTACCTTATTCAACAGTAAATATTTATCAATTATAATTGCCCAACTCCAAACTGAAGCCATCAATAGCAACAACAATACTAATTTTACCACTATATCTGCCCCAGAAATCAATCCTATAATTGATAAATCTGCCCCTTTAGAAACAACATTAGTCATAATTTCTTGACTCATAATTTTTATCCTTCATATTAAATATTTTTCTTAAAACAGAGTACATTACAGGAAGATTTTTTACAAGCAAAACCCTACTTTTCTAAATTTTAACTTAACATTCTAAATTGTTAACTTTCAAAAGAAAATTTAGATTCTTTATCTATTCTTGCTGGAGTGGCGGCAATGCATAAATAGTACATAATATTATCCATATTATTTCCTAATTCCCACTCCCATATTCATCATTTTACATAATGCAGAATAAGCTATTACATTAAGAAACAATAAAGAAAACAACGCTATATATGGATCAACACTGGATATCTCCAGCACTCCATAGCGAAATGCATTGACCATGTATAATATAGGGTTAAATAAAGAAACTTGCTGCCAGAATTCTGGTAGAATACTAATGGGATAAAACACCCCTCCCAAGTAAATTAAAGGAGTTAAAACAAAATTCTGCACCCAAGTCATATCATCATAATTACGTGCCAATAAGCCATTTATAATTCCCAAAAAAGAAAATAGCATTGAAGAAAATATAATTACAGTTATGGTAAATAATAAATGTACCGGATTAATATTGTCAAAAAAATAAGCTACTATAATAATTAATACCCCAACTAATAATCCACGAGTTACACCTCCTGCAACATAACCTAATATTATCAACCAATTAGGCATAGGAGACACTAACATCTCTTCTATAGAATGATACATTCTGGCATTAAAAAAAGAACTAACTGTATTGGCAAAAGAGTTAACAATTACCACGTTCATGATGAGTCCTGGAATGATATAACTAATATAACTAACCCCTTCAACTAAATTTAGGTTATTTCCAATAACTTTACCAAAAATCACGAAATAAAGACTAGTGGTAATCACAGGAGGAATAAGAGTCTGCGGCCATATTCTTAAAATACGCATAATTTCTTTACGCATAATTGTAAAAACTGCTGTTAACATAAGTTTTATATTCATCTGTTTATTTCCCTACTGACTCTAAAAATAATTCTTCTAATCTATTTCCTTGCAAACTCAAAGTTTTCACTTCTATTTTTTCTTTAGCAAGCTTACTCATCACAGACGAAATATCTTCTGGCACTTTAAAATCTATTTCCAATTTCTTAGGATCTCTTAAATTCAAATGCACGTCTTCTAATATAGGTAGTTTTTCAACTGGTTTATGCAATTCAGCAACGTAACGTTGTCTCACAAATGAAGATAATATATTCTCCATTGTGTCTTGAGTGATAATTTTTCCGGCTTCAATAATAGCTATTGTTTTACATAAACGTTCAGCCTCTTCTAAATAATGGGTAGTTAGAATGATAGTGATATTTTCTTTCTCATTCACCAGCCTCAAAAAATCCCAAATTTGATGCCTTGCCTCGATATCCAAAGCAGCACTTGGCTCATCCAGAATCAATATTTTTGGATTATGCATCATTGCTCTGGCAATCATCAATCTACGCTTCATTCCTCCTGAGAGCTTTCCTGCTGGAGTGTCTCTCTTATGCCATAAATTTAACATATTGAGATATTTCTCAGCCCTCTCTAAAGAAATACTCTTTTTAACACCAAAATAACCGGCCTGATTAATTAAAATATCAAGTGAAGTTTCAAAAATAGAAAAATTAAATTCTTGCGGAACTAGCCCTAAAAAGCTTTTAGCCTTGGATGGCTCTTTATCTATATCATGGCCAAATACTTTAACCATTCCGGCATCTTTATTCACAAGGGAAGAAATAATTCCAAGAGTAGTGGTTTTTCCAGAACCATTGGGCCCCAATAAAGCAAAAAAGCTCCCCTGCTCTATTGAGAGCGACAAACCATTAACCGCATTAACCTCTGGAGGATATGTTTTATATAAGTTCGATATTTCAATAGCTAGTGTCATTTAAAAACCTCTTATCAAAGATAATGCCAAGTTAAGATCTAATATTCAATAAAAATTGTTTTTACTATAAAATCTTTACGCAAATTTAGTTTTATGATACATTGTCAACATCAACTACTCACTGGAGGAATATAAAAATGCCAAATGTAAATTATAAAACTGTATTAAAATCATTAAAAAATCTACCTGACCTTGATACAATAAAAAGAAGCATTAATTCCGTTTCAATTAAAACAGATATTGGATCTTTGCTAGATTTATCAGATATGGCTTATTCTTTTATTAATCCTGATCACCCTATATCTCTAAAGAATGAACTTCTAACACAATTTAAAGATAATTTTAAGGACCTACAAAACAACTTCCCTGAAGAAACCGCTTTATTGTGCAATAATCTCAATCAATATCAAATTCCAGGAATAACCGAAGAATTTAAGCATAATTTATTTGATCTTTGCTCTGATTATTAACTCATTAGTTTTATATTAAACTATCTAGATTTTGCTTTTCTGGAGTTATTTTGCTTGCAAATTATAACTCCTTTTTCTCCACTTTGACGCATTAAATCTTGCAACTGAGCAGCAGCAGTCTGAGCTTGCTCTTTAGTCTCTTTACCTATTGGAGAATATTTATCTTGAGATTTACCAGGATTAAATTTCTGTTGAGCCTCATAAATCATCTTAAGCGCGGGATTATTTTCCTCTATTTGATCTATATAAGCCCCCGCAGCTCTGCCATCCTTATCTAAAAGATGTGGAGCAGCTCCCAAATCTAATACCACCTTCATAGCAGCAAAAATATCTTCCTTCACCTCCACATTAGAAGCGTATTCAAGACTTATTGCTAAATGATGTAAAATGGTCTTCCCATTCTCATCCTGAGCATTCACGTCTAAACCATTTTTTACCTTGGTCTTAAACCCTTCTGGATCTTCCATCAAATCTATAATAAGATCTTGCATTGCTATATACTCCTTATAACTACCCACATTTCTTAATTGTAAAGAAGCGCTATAACTAAATCAAGTTTTTAACTAAAAACTTTCATCAAACATAAGAAGAGAAACCGCATATACTCCCCCAGACATTTCCGTAGGCATTTCTATGGGAACTCCCGTCGGCATTGCGTTTGGCATTCCCGTTGGAATAGAACTTGGTGCTGAGCTAGGCTCACAAGAAGAATTAGCCTGCATTTCATCAAATTCTTCTGCTGTTGGTTTTCCATCATGCTCTTCACCATCCTCTTTAGAATCTTCTTTGGCTTGAGCATCTTTAATTTCCTGCTCTGCAGCTTTTCTTTTATTGAGTATCTCTGTTCTAATAACTTTAATCTTCTTGATATATTCCACGCATTCTTCAGCTCTGTTTGAATCTGCTTCATTTCTTGTCCCTTCTATCCCTCTAGCAGTAACATCATTAATTTGATACACCGCTAATACGGCATAGTAAGCCACATCAAGAGAGTCTCTAGTTTCTATCATTTGAGGTAATAAATCTGCAGCTCTTGCAGACTCCAGAACAGATGGCATATTCCCCGTGAACAGGGCTATAGATTCATCTGGATAAAACTTCATTATCTTCAGCAATTGAGAAATGGTAATATTTGGATCAGTTTCCAGATTACTTTCTAAAGTTTCAATTATTGCACTTATTTCTTTATAAAGCCTAGAAACCACTTCTAACTCTATATTCATTTTAATATTTAAATTTCTGATATACGCTACTTTATCTTCTCCCATACGATTTATAGGTATAGTGGCAAACGTTGGGCTCTCTTTATTAAAGTCTATATCTTTGATAAATTTGTTCACCCACTTAAAAGCGTTCTTATAGCTACCCATTAAATCTTCAAGACTATCTTGCGGCATTATATATTCTCCATTACTGTTATTGAATTGATAAGTTTTATAAAACAACAGACAGGTTTAGTCAAACAGTAATAGCCAATTCTTTTTGAGCTTTCCTAATTTGCTCCTTGTTTCCTTGAAGCAAATCCTGATCATTGCCATGATAGATAAAACTACAGCCTCGGTATTCCATCCCCAAATATTCACAGGTTTGAGAGAAAGGATCTTCAAATCCTCTTGGTAAAGATGTGCCAAAACTAGCAATAACGAATATTTTCTTACCCCTTAATTTTCTCCCCACATCTTTTCTTATAGAAAGTAGATCACTCACTCTATCAATAAATATCTTCATGGTGGTACTCATGCTATACCAATATACAGGAGTTGCCAGAATAATTAGATCATTCTCCCCTGTCACTCTCTCCATCAAGGGAATATAGTCATCATATTCATTTTTATGTTCATAATCAAAAGGGCTAATGTTTAAAGAATGCAAATCAACAATAGGAATATTAGCATCCTCAATTATTGTTTCAATTGCTGTTCTTGTTTGGCCGGTGCTTCTAGCACTTCCTATAATTATGATTGGTTTGTTCATTATGTCTCCTCTTACATCCTTAGCCCATCGGGGAACTTGGGGCAAGTATAATTCTTTAACTTGAATACTATAAAAACAACATATTACAGAGGTTCCTCTCTATATTCCACTAAATTAATAAGGTCAGCATAATATACCTAACCAATCTTCTTAAAACTCTCTATTGCTTTCTTTCGAGAAGATTCATAATCAACTATAGGCGGATATAATCCAGATATATGAATTTCTTTATTTGATAAACTCTTTAATTCCGGCAGATATTTGCGAATATAATCTCCTTGTGGATCAAATCTTTTTGACTGAAGATAGGGGTTAAACATTCTAAAATATGGTTGAGCATCTGTTCCTGTGGAAGCACTCCACTGCCAGCCACCAACATTAGAACTTAGTTCATAATCCATTAGCTGTTGAGCAAAGAATTCTTCACCTAAACGCCAATTAAGCCATAGGTTTTTAGTAAAAAAGCTTGCCACAATCATTCTTGCTCTATTATGCATCCAGCCTTCTTGCAGCAATTGCCTGATTGCCGCGTCAATCACAGGATATCCTGTTTGCCCTAATGTGAATTTCTCTAAAAGCTTTGAGTCTTCGCTCCATTTTAAATTTCTATATTGCGGCTGCATCTCTTTAGAAACAGTTTCAGGATAATGATATAAAATCATCGCATAGAAATCTCGCCAAGCAAGTTCAGCAATCCATTGCCAGGAACCTTTCATTTCCCTTGCGGATCTATAGCATTGTCGAATTGATATTAAACCAAAACGAATGTAAGGAGATAAACAGCTAGTTCTATCTTCAGCTAAATAATTCCTCCCTTCATTATAATTAACCAGTTTGTTATCTAAAAAATTATTAAACCTATCCACCAAAGCATCTATCGGCCAATTAGTAACTTCTTGATATTTATACCCAGGAACATCCTCATTTAAATCTAAGGGATGTAAATCATGTTGAGCTAAAATTTCTCTTAAAGTTTTACTATTTGCATACCTACCTGAATCATCTGCATTGTAACTATCATAATCTTTTAAACCTATGACAGCCTGCCATCTCTTAAAATATGGAGTGAATACTTTATAAGGGTTTCCGTCATCTTTTAACACCTTGTCCGGCGCCATCAATAAATGATCGTTATTTAGCTCTAAATCCACTTGTTTTGCTATATTCGCATCTCTTTTCATTCCATATGGCTCATAATCTTGCCCAGCGAATATTTTATTCACCTTTAAGCAAGCAGATATTTGCGGTATTAAAACCTCAGGCTTACCATAAAACACCAAAACTTCTGAATTCTTTTTTTCCAATTCCTTATTCATAGCTCTTAAAGCATCAATAATAAAGCTTATCCGCCTATCATTAGGATTGGTAAATCTTGCTAGAATATTATCATCAAAAATAAAGATTGGCTGAATTTTATCCACAGCTTGCAGAGCAGAATATAACGATAAATTATCCTCTAACCTTAAATCCCTTCTAAGCCATAATAAAGATAGCATCTTGTTTCCCTTTAGTTTAAAATTATATACTACATTAATCACCTTAGAATAACTAGATAAAAAACATGACTAAAAAACCAATAATCGGCATCACACTTGATTGGGATGATTCCCCCACATATTCTAAATCTCATGACTGGTATGCCATAAGAACAAATTACACCTCATGTATTTCAGAAAATGGCGGCATTCCCATAACCCTTCCTTATGATATGGATGCAATAGATGCTTATTTAGAAATAATTGATGCTCTGATGGTTCCTGGGGGTGATTATGATCTTGACCCAGCAGTATATGGAGAGGAAATAGAAGAAGGCACCAGAAATTTAAGAACTAATCGTACAGATTTTGAAACTGCTTTAATTAAAGCGGCTTTAGCCAAAAATATTCCAATTCTAGCCATATGCGCTGGCCAACAATTACTTGCAGCAATGTATGGTGGAAGGCTCATTCAAGATATTAACCGCTATAATCCAAAAGCTTTAGAACATGAACAAATAAAGCTTGGCATTCCAATGTCACAAACATCTCATTCTATAAAAATAGAACCAGGAAGTTTATTGCATAAAATAATCCAGAAAGAAGAAATGCAAGTGAATAGCTCACATCATCAGGCCGTTAAATCAGTTGATCCTGAAATGATAATTTCTGCTCTTGCTGAAGACGGTATTATTGAAGCAATTGAAATGCCAAATTATGATTTTGTTATAGGGGTTGAATGGCACCCAGAATTTCTCGCCACTGAAGATGACCTGCTCCTTATCAAAGCTTTCATAAGAGCTGCAATTTATGACTAATCATTGAGTTTAACCACTTAAATTCTACTTTATTTTTCCCCTATGACCAAAAGAGATCACTTTATCAATCATTTTAGCAAAGGCACCATTAGCAAAAACATTTGCGCAGGTTATTACAGGATCAAATAGAATATAAAGAGCTGTAATTAAAGACATCATATCAGAATTAAACCCCAAATATCCTTCTAATATTGGTAGCATCACAAGAATTCCACCACCTGGGATTGCAGCTACTGAAAACTTTGCTAAAACAAAATAACAGGTAAAGATAAGGTAATTAAGCATAGAAGGATCACTCATGCCAAAACTTTTTAAGATGGCAAAAGCTAAAATAGGAATAGCAAAACAATCTCCTATAAGATGTATATTTACACTTGCGGGAATAACCGAACGCACTAAATCTTTATTCTTTGCATTATTTTCTGCGCCAATAATTATAAGAGGCATACTGGCAGCACTAGACATAGTACTAAAACCACTTATAGCAGCAGGAATCATATTTTTTATATTATTAAGAGCCGCTTTAATCTTTAAGTTATTTAAAATAAAATAAGCCAATATAATATAACTAAACTGAGCTAAGGCAATAATGAGGAAAATTAAGCCATAGTCTTTTATAATAATCCCCACCACTCCATCAGATTGCAATTTCACAACAAATCCAGCAACAAAAAACGGAATAGCATAAACAATCCAATTCAAAACTTTATTTACAATGATATCAAAGATATTCGCTATTTTTGTTGATTTCTTTTCAGCAAACTTTGTGGCAATTAAACCTAAGATAATTCCAGCAAACATTGCCTTATCATTAGCAATTAACTTTGGAAATTCTAAAGACCATAATGGATTAAGCTCGGATGATTTCTCTGGAGCAAGCATTGATAAATCAAAATTATAAATCCACATCCCTACATAATGACTTAAAAAAGTGGCAATAAAATTAGAGCAACAAATTAATATTAGAATAAACCCAATAATCTTGGTGGCTTTATTAGATAAAGTAACTGCTGCTTTAAATAACAGAGCAAAAATAATAAAAGGCAATATAATAATAATTATAGACTTTATAGATAGACTTATTGCATATAAAAATTGCTGCAAACTTAAAGGCAATAGAGGATTTAGCAATATAACTGTTAAAATTATTGCTAATAAAATAAAAGGCATTTGACGAAACATGAGACTCTCTTTAATTTAAGAAATTTTTAAAAACCAATTGAAAAATGAGCGAAAAGATATATGACCGGACTAACCGGTTGTAGTAGTTATAGTTAACTGAGTTTCATGTTTTATATCCATAATTTAAGATTATATGAATTTTAAAAATAAAGACAAGAATATTATTTTAAGTAAGGTTCTTTCCTTAGTCTATATAACACATGTTGTGATAGTCGACTCTCTTTCGGCAGCTTAGGGTGTATAAAGTCATCTTTTATATCTCTTTTTAAACCAATTTTATCCATAACTCTCAGTGAGTTAGCATTTTCTGGCACGGTAAAAGAGATAATCTCTTCAAGGCCTATTTTATTAAAACCATAATCTAAGCAGGCTTTTGCTCCTTCAGGTGCGTAACCATTTCCCCAATATTTAGAATCAAGCCTCCATCCCACTTCAACAGCTGGAGTGAAATGCGCTTCCCAATCTGTATAATTAAGACCAATAAATCCAATAAATTCACCTGAGCTTTTTAACTCTACAGCCCATAAACTATAATTTCTTTTCTGTTGCTGAATTTTCATCTTTTGAATAAAGTCTTCCACTTGCTCTATATCCATAGGACCAGCCAAGTATTCAATAACTTTAGGGTCTTGATTCATAGAATAGAAGGGCTCAATATCTTTTTCTTCCCAAGTTCTTAAAAACAATCTTTCAGTTTCTATAATAATGCTCATTTTTCTTCCAATGTAATAATAATGTTATCTTTTTTTCTAGAGATCAAACATCCGGATAAAGTGGATGCTTTAAATTCTTTGCCGGTTTTAATCTTTGCTAATAAATTTTCTAATCTTTCCCCTCTTGCAGGCTTTAAATTAGAACTAAATTCCTGCAACAGCTTTGTTAGCATTCTAAATCTAATCTCTTGGGGCAATTCATTAAAGCCTTCTTGTTTTATAGAAACAAAGTCAGAGTGAACCTCCACTAATTCTTTAATTGATTTATTAAGAAAATATTCAATACAGTCTTTAGTTTTGGATAAATTATCGCTTACTGTTGCAAGTTTGTCGATCCATTCAGGATATTGCTTTAATATATTACGAATTTTCACCCTAGTAAATTTCTCATTGTGATTAGAAGGATCTTCAATCCATTTAATATTTTGAGAAACTAAAAACTCTTGTAACTCTTGTTTAGTAAAATTTAAGAGGGGTCTAATAATTTTAATTTTATTAAATTCTCCAATCCTTGGAATACCAGATAATCCATAAACTCCGCTTCCGTGATCAAGCCTAATAATAAAGTTTTCGGCTTGGTCATTTTTTTGATGGCCAGTAGCCAAATAAGAAATATTATTTTTATGACAATATTCTGTAAGTAAGCTATACCTAGCAAGACGTGCTTCTTCTTGAATGTTAGACTTAGGCTTCTTTCCCTTCCATGAAATAATTTGGTGGTTAACGCCCCGTTTTTTTAAAATTTCTCCAACTTTAATAGCTTCAGATAATGAATCGCTTCTTAACTGATGATCTATAGTTAAACAATGTAGCTCTCCTCCATACTCTTTAACAAATCTATTTAACAAGATGCATAGAGCCACAGAATCGCTTCCTCCAGAAACAGCCACAGCCACTTGGATCTCCTTTAAGGGAGTAACAATATCTTGGCAAAACTTAGAGTAAATCATAACTTATATACTGTTGCTAATTAGTTGTTTTTGAAGAGTCTTAAAAAATAGTTAACAAAAAACGTAAAACTTGTGTTTTTTTTGTTGCGCTATGTGTTAATTCTATGAGATATTAAAACTATGATAGTTAAATTGGCCTTTTAATTCATATCTATTATATATAGCGATATGGATATAAAACGTCAATTAATTAATATAAAATTCTGTATTTATTAGGAGCAAAAGATGCGAGTATTACTTGTTGAAGATGATAATTCTACCGCTAGTTCAATTGAACTAGCGCTTGCGTCCGAAGGTATCATTTGTGATGTCTGTGGACTAGGTCAAGAAGGTTTAGAAGTTGGTAAACTTTATGACTGGTATGACTTAATTATATTAGATCTAATTTTACCAGATATAGATGGCTATGAAGTATTGTTACGTCTTCGTTCTGCAAAAGTAAAAATCCCTGTGCTAATTTTGTCAGGTTTATCAAGTGCTGATCAAAAAATCAAAGGTTTAGGATTCGGAGCAGACGACTATTTAACAAAACCATTTAATCGTGGAGAATTAGTCGCTCGAATTCAAGCCATTGTAAGAAGATCTAAAGGACATTCCGAATCTGTACTTAGATTTGATAAAGTTGCAGTGAATTTAGACACTAGAATTGTAGAAGTGGACTCAGCTCCTGTTCACCTAACGAGCAAAGAATACGCTATCCTAGAATTACTTGCTATGAGAAGAGGAACTGTTCTAACTAAAGAAATGTTCTTGAATCATTTATATGGTGGTATCGACGAACCTGAACTCAAGATTATAGATGTGTTTGTTTGTAAATTAAGAAAAAAACTAGCAGAAGCTTCTGGTGGAACCAACTATATTGAAACAGTTTGGGGACGTGGATATATGCTAAAAGAATATCCAATGGAAGATCTTCTAACAGAAGAAGAAAAAAATAGCGTTCAACCATCAGCAGCTATGGAAGAATAAAATTATTGCACATGGACGAAGCTATTTTATAAAATAGCTTCCCATGCTTACCATGCTTATCTACGAATAATTCTTGATTCAGTTAAAATAATATCTAACTTTTGATCATGAGGTTCAGTGGGAACAGAATCTAGAAGTTGGAAATCATAACATACAGTCATATAAATTATCTTAGGATTTTGGCGCCTTAATTTTTCAATTGTATAATCATACATAGCTTTTCCACTACCAACTCTATTACATTGTAGATCACAAGCAATAAGTGGAGCAATTACAACATCAGGAATTATAGGATCTAATTGAAAATACGGCTCCTTTATATCTTTAGCATATTTAGATAAAGTAATTTTATCAGAAAGCTTCCAAGAATAGAAATTTAAGACTTTTGATGACTGATTAATCACAGGAAGTAATAATTTTATTGATGTTTTTTTGAAAACAGTCAAAATATCTAATTCATACTTTGTGGGATAATAAACAGCTACTAGTTTTTTTTCACCGATGATAGGCAAAATAAGCTCTTTAAATTGTTTAGCAATTGAAAGCTGCAAACGTTGCCTTTCTAACTCGGGTAAATTATTACGAAGAGATATAATGGTTTTACGAATTTGTTTTTTATCTTGTGAAAACATTTTTAATTACAAAAATTAGCTTTTTGTTAACATTAACATGGTATCCTTATAAAGGTACAGATAAATCTAATATAGTAGAGGATGTAAAATGGTAGATCAAATAAGACTATTAGAATTAATGAGTGCTAGAATGTTTCATGACTTAGCAGGTCCAATAGGAGCTGTAAATAATAGTCTTGAATTTTTTGAAGAAGAAAATCAAGAAATTAGAGACAAAGCCTTAGGAGTTGTAAAATCAAGCAGCAATGAAGCCATTCTTCGTCTTAAATATTTTCGCCAAGCATATGGCCCTGTAAATGATCAAGAAATCTCTTTGCGTGATGCTCTTCCTCTAGTTGAAGAATTCTTAGAAAAAACAAAAGTCACATTAATTTGTTCCAATGATAACAATATCATAATTAGTAGTAGTTTTAACAAGTTAATTATGAATATTGTGATTATAGCTGTGGGGGCGATGATTTATGGTGGAGACCTAGAGATTATTGCAACTAAAGAAGAGCTAAAAATAACACTCAAAGGAAAAGATCTTATTCTAAGTGACGAAACAATTTCACTACTTAAAGGAGATTTAAGCTATATTAATTTATCGTCGGCTAATATTCAAATATACTATACTCATATGGTTATGAATGATGCTAAATATTCAATAACAATAAACAAAACCTCTAGCACAGCGGAGTTTATTATAAAATAATTTTTTATTTATAATAGGTATGTAATGGATGAATTAGTTGCAGATTTTATATCCGAAGCTTCTGAAAGCCTACTAAACCTTGATAATGAAATAGTAGAGCTAGAAAGCAACCCAGAAAATGATAAACTCTTAGGCAAAATTTTTAGGGTCATGCATACCATCAAAGGAACCTGTGGTTTTCTAGGATTAGACAAACTTGCATCTATTGCTCATGCAGGTGAAAATATTCTGGATCAAATGCGAAGCAAAAAAATTCCAATTAGCTCAGAGAATATTTCCATTATTTTTGAATCTATTGACACAATAAAAGATATAGTTAGTTATATTCAAAATAATGGGAAAGAACCAGAAACAGATTATTCAGATTTAATCAACAAAATCAATAGCAGCATAAAAGGAAAAAATAACACTTCATCAGCAGAAGAACAAGAATCATCCTCTGCTGCCCCAGAGTCCCCTGACAAAGAAAAACAAGAAGACCCCAAAATTGAAACAAAACAATCGACTCCTACCGAAGAACCTAATAAAAAGGAAGAGGTAGATAGCCTTCCTGCTCCTGCATCCTCATCCCAAGAAAATGAGGATAATCAAACAGTTAGAGTTAAGGTAAAAAGACTAGAAGAATTAATGCAAACAGTTAGCGAACTAGTATTAAGTCGTAATCGATTGCTTCAACTTGATCGTAACATTCGTAATAATAAATTGTCATCTTCTCTCAAAGATTTAAATAGTCTTACAACATCGCTTCAAGAAATAGTTATGCAAACTAGAATGCAACCCATTAGCAACGCCTGGATAAAAATGCCTAGATTAGTTAGAGATCTATCAAGAGACCTAAATAAGAAAATAAAATTAGAAATGGTCGGCCAGGAAACAGAACTAGATAAACAATTAATAGAAGCAATTAAAGACCCTTTAATGCATATGGTGCGTAACTCTGCTGATCATGGATTAGAAAAAGAAGAAGATCGTTTGGCATCTGGAAAGTCAGCAGAAGGAACCATAACTCTTAAAGCTTATCATTCCAGTGGTTATATCATAATAGAAGTTTCAGATGATGGTTATGGAATTAATATAGATAAAGTAAAAAGTAAAGTATTAGAAAATTATTTAGCTACAGAAAAGGAGCTTGAAGCTCTTTCTGAACAACAAATAATACAATACATTTTTAAAGCCGGATTTTCAACATCCGCAGCTATAACCTCCGTATCTGGTAGGGGCGTTGGAATGGATGTGGTGAAAAATAATATTGATAAAATTCGGGGCAGCGTTGAACTTAAATCAGTAACAGGAAAAGGCTCTACCTTCATTATTAAAATTCCATTAACTTTAGCAATTATGCCTGTTTTAATAATAGATACAGAAGGGCAAAAATTTGGCATCCCTCAAAACAATATTCTTGAAATGATTTTGATTAACGAAGAGTCCGAACAACAAATCGAAGAAATTAGTAATCATAAAATTTTACGATTACGTGAGTCTTTATTACCATTAGTGACGTTATCAGAGATTTTACAACTACAAAAACCTAAGGAGAAGCAAGAATACTATGTTATAGTCTGCAGCATAAATAATATTAACTTTGGTATTATTGTAGATAATATATATGACACAGAAGAGATAGTGTTAAAACCCACATCATCAGTCTTGAAATCTATAAAGCTATATTCAGGCATAACAGTTCTTGGTAACGGAGAAATCATCATAATACTTGATCTTAACGGGATTACAGAACAAGTTTCTTTGACTCATACTGAAATAGAACAAAACACAAAAGAAGAAGCTCATGAGGATATATTATCTAGTTTTCTTCTAGTTAAATTTGGAGAAGAATATAAAGCTATCCCTTTAGAGTTAGTTTCCAGGATAGAAGAAATAGACATGACCAAATTGGAAATTATTAAAGGTAATAAAGTAATCCAATACCGAGATACATTAATGTATGTAGAATCACTTGATCCGAATCATCAAATCTCTAAAAATAAAAAGCAATTAGTTATAGTATTAGATAATGACGAGCACCTGATTGGTTTAGTAGTAGAAAAAATTATAGAAATAGTTGAGCAAAACATAGAAGACAAAATGAATAGTAGTTTAGATAATATATCCACTTTGGTCCTAGATGGGAAGACCACAGATATTATTGACGTTAATAGTTATTTTGATAAATTATTTTTTACTTCAGAAGACTCAGTTAACTCTGAGAATTCTAAATATAAAATTTTATTAGTTGAGGATAGCCCTTATTTCCGTAAATTAATTACTTCATTGCTAAGATCAGAAGGATATAACGTATCACCTACAAAAAATGGCCAAGAAGCACTAGGCTTAATAAAAGAAGAAGATCTAGACTTTAATTTAATTATAACAGATTTTGATATGCCTAATATGGATGGCTTAGAGTTAGCAAAACAATGTAAAGAAAACTCAAAATCACAAAATATTCCAATTATCAGCTTAATTTCAATAGTAAAATTACCTAAAAAAACTAAAGAAGCCGCAAGTGGGATTATAAAAGACTTCATTCCCAAATCTAATCATTCAGAATTAATTACGACTATTGATTCTTTACTTACAGGTACTTAAAAATGGTAAACAGTGATTTACAAAAAATAGTAATTATAAAATTGGGTAATCAAGAATTTGGTATTCCAACACAGCATATAATTGATGTATTATTGCCTCAGAAAATTTTTCCTATTCCACTATCTCCCAAAGAAATAAAAGGATCAATTAATGTAAGAGGAAAAATAGTTACAGATCTAGATATAAAATTATTATTAGGTATCAATAATACTTCAAAAAATAACAATCTTGAAAGATGTATAATTTTAGACTGCATTAAAGATACCTTTAGTTTTACAGTTGATGAAGTTAAAGAAGTAAGGGAGTTCTCTACAGATTCTTTAGTAAAAACTCCAGATAATTTAGGTGAATTATGGAAAAAAATATCTTTAGGCATTCATCCTTCTTTGAATGAAGATGACTTAGTGATAATTCTAGATATTAATAAACTGATAGAGTTGGTATCCAAAACAGAGAGTGATTCTATATAACAAAATTAAGTAAATGGCTCTAGCTACGCTTGTCTTTCTTCCTCTTCTAATTCTAGATATAAAATATATCAAAACTTAGGATTCAAAGTAATTGGCAATTATGAGTAGAGTATAAAGACGAATAACATTATACGCTTCATTAACCCCCTCTTGATAGCCATCTTTAACTATGATATTCTTTAAAAAAGATTATTAAATAAAATATTATTCAGGTGAGAAACCTTTTATTACTACTTATTTTAGTGCCATTTTTAGCTGTAGCAAAATCCGGTGGTGAGGTAAACTTTCTTACCTGGGCTGGTTATATTAGCCCAGCTATCATAAAACAATTTGAACAAGAATCTGGAATTAAAGTCAATTTAGATTATGTAGATAGTCAATACGCATTAGAGGCAAAAATCATTTCTATTAATAATGATTACGATCTAACTCTGCCAGCCTTAGCTCCATTCTTTATGCGCCAAGTGCAATTTGGTTTGTTCCAAGCTTTAGATCACTCTAAACTTAAAAACTATAAGTATATTGACGAGAAGGTAATTGCTTTCGAAAAAGAAGCAAATAATAGCGAAAATTACGCCGCTCCTTTTATGGTTGATACCGTTGGTATTGGTTATAATCATAAAGAAATTATAGAAATAATGCCAAATGCCCCTCTTGATAGCCTTAACATGGTCTTTGACCCCAACATAGTTAAGAATTTTGCCAAATGTGGTGTAGAGATGCTGGATTCTTCAGAAGAGATTTTTGCATTGGCCCTTATATACTTAGGACTTGATCCAAATAGTGAATCAGAGGAAGACTTAAAAAAGGCCTTTGAAGTTCTCCATGGAATTCGTCCCTTTGTAAATAACATAAATGGAACATTATATTTCAATAATTTAGCCAGTGGTGATAATTGTTTGGTCATTGGTTATTCAGGGGACATTAGACATGCTAAAAAAATGTCTGAACAATCTGGAAATAATCTAGATATTAGATATATTTTACCTAAAGAAGGATCTGTAATGACTTTAGATTTAATGGCTATCCCAGTTTCTGCAGCTAATAAAGAAAATGCTTATAAATTTATGGACTTCCTTATGCGTCCAGAGATTAATGCCCAAATAGCTAATTCTACAGGATTTACAAGCCCTAATATAGAAAGCTACCCCCTAATTCATAAAATCCTCAGAGAAGATTCTAACCTATATCCCTTACAACATAACCGAGGTGAGTCCCTACACACCTTAAAGATTTCTACTTCAGCATTTAATCGTCTGCGCAATAGAGCATGGATGAAATTTTTGAGTGATGACGTTTACTAAACTAGAGCAGCAACTTTTTTTATAATATCATCAACTATCAGCATATGCGGGCCATTACCGCTGTTAACACAAATATCTGCTTCCTCATAGATTGGATAGTTCTCTTTTATAAGCTTATCCACAAGATCTGCTTTGTTACCATCTCTCAAAGTAGGTCTAGTATTCCTACGAGAAACGCGTTCTAAAATAGTATCATAATCAGCTCTAAGCCAGATGGACACAGATTTTTCTTTTATAAGTTTACGATTGGTAGGATCAATAAAAGCCTCACCGCCTGTTGATATAATGCAATTTGTTAAGTTAAGAAGCTCTTCAACAACTTGTCTTTCTTTAGCACGAAAGAAAGCCTCTCCAGCATATTTAAATATATCATCTATTGAACAACCAGCCATATCTTGAACTAGATTATCAGTATCATAAAAAGAAACCTTAAGCTTTCTAGCCAAGCGAGTGCCTACAGTTGACTTTCCAGCCCCCATCGTCCCTACTAATACTATCGGCTTGTTTAATGAAACAAGATCCATATATGCCATAACTTATTACTACAAACTAAAATTTAATTGATTATTAATCACAGTATAACCAACTAACTACTTAAAAACAATGATTATATCAAAATAGTTTTTGTTTGCTTAAAAAGCTAATAATCTAAACAATTTACTCCTACTTCTCCTAAGAACACTTCTTCATTTTGTAAATGAAGCTCATAATCAAAGAAATTTTCAGTGACACAACTTGTATTATCTGAATTTTTATCTTGATGCCAAACCACCATTAATAAAGAATTTGTTAGGCAAGATTGCTCTATTTTATCCATTACTAAATGTCTTGCTTCTGAATCTAGAGGACCAAAAACTTCATCCATAATTAAAATCTTAGGGCACTCAATAAGGTTTTGTATTAAAAATAATTTCTTCTTTTGCCCTCCACTTAAATCGTTCCATTTTTCTTGTACTTCATGCAATGAACCAGAAGTTATAGGGTTCTTAAACACCTGAAATTCATTTACATATTTAATTATTTTTGTTTCAATTTCATCTCTTATATTTTCAGGATATTGAGATGATTTAAAAGGATGCATGATCAAATCAAATAAAGAACTTTTTAAAGGAACGTAATCTTTTTGAGATATTACTGCAATAGAAGAGCTAGGATAAATTATAGTTCCATTAAGAACAGAAAAGCTTGGATCTGAAATTCCCTCTATCACATATTGTAGTAATGTAGTAAGAGATGATTTTCCACTGCCATTAGCTCCAGTAACTGCATAAATTTTTCCTATAAATAACTCTATATTTTCAATAAATACTCTTGTTGCCTGCTCTTTGTTTCCTCTAACAAATTCAAGGTTTTCTATTAGTAGACTCTCTCTAGATTCATTTGTATAAAAATAAACTTTTGAAATTGTATCTTTAGCAGAGTTTAAATACATAGATAATTCATTCAGTCTATCAATAGATGAATCTATTTTACTAAATTCTGCTTGATTTTTTGATTTAAATAGAATTATTTCAACAGAAGTTTGTAATGTGCGTGTATATAAAAATAATTCTCCTACATCAATAACCCCCTTAACACTCATATGAGCCACAAGAATATGTAATATAGGATATAATACATCTTGGTTATAAAACCCCATCAAAACATTAATAGAACTTGCAAGTACAGCATTTCCTAAACTATTATATTGCTCACATTCTTGAGAAACACTCCATTCATCGCGAATATAATCTAATGCATTCTTCTGCAAAATAGTTACAGCATATTCCTTATCATGTTCATTATTTTTTACAAACTCAGAGGAACACTTAGTTCCTCTTTCAGAAAACTTCTGCATTTCTATTATTAACAACTGAAATAGATTATTAACGCAGTAGTCAATTGCTACAACTCCTCCAATTCCTAAATATGACTCTAAAGTAAAAGAATCTATTTTGCTAAGTTTAGCTATGCCAAAACTAGTCCATAATAGAACATCATTATTAGAACTTAATATCGTTCTAATATCACTCAAATATGTCTGGGTAGTATGGTTACTTTTAGAAAGGAGAATAAAATTTTCTTTAGTTGTAAAATAATTATCACGTATATCATTCTGGATAGAAGACGTTAATTGGCTTATATGATATGCATTTATTCCATCCACTAAGGTTCTAACAGTTGTATAGCAAACAGCAATTCCTACATATTTTGTAGATAAATAAGCGAATTTGATCAATTTATCATGCTGTCCTTCACCCATAGTAGCAAAGACATTGGTCTTTTCTTGCATTCTAGTTAATAAATAATTGCCATAAAACCCCATTCCTATCTGCACATTCAACATAATAATATAATGCTTAGCCAATGCGGGGTTTAGTTGACTGTGCTCAATGAATTGAGCTATTGAGTTATATGAATTTTTAAAATGATTTGGAGTGAATAATTGATCCAGCAATATATCTTGATACAAAGAAATCATGGTTCCAGCTAAAAATCCAACAGAAGAAGATAGATACTTTGCGCTATGATATTTAGAAGCTAAATTATAAGATATAATACTTCCAACTGTTCCCCAATTAGCAGGATTATTTATTAAAGAGAAATAATTATCTATTATGTTTGAAGAAGCTGCCAAAGCTGTTGCATGTGGAGTCGAAATATCATTTAGTTTAGCCACACCATAAGTTATAACAGGAGGGATTAAAGAAATTAAACTATTGGAGTCTACAGCCCCCTTAAAAACCAAACCTGCTATACTGGCACCAGCAAATTTAACAACTTGGTTATTGCTATCAATATTATGATAAACCATGGATCCAATAACAGGAATATAGCTGTAAGAATAATCCTCTAAATTTTCATTTTCTATATTATAGTGAACAGCACAAGCACTTAGAGAGAAGAGAACTCCTTCCATGAGCCTATTGGACGCAGGTTCATTTGCTCTAAATGGAGTAAGTAACCTTGCAAATAAAAAAGGTGCTGCAAAATTTATATAATCTAGATTATTAACAACATAGTTATTCCAAATATTGTTTAAATATTCTTTAGAAAAATATAACATAGATGGCCTCAAGGTTTGTTCTGATTCTCAGATGAATTCGAGCAAACCCTAACTAATCTTTACTATTAAGTCAATTATAAACAAACCAATACTTTCTCACTATTAAATGGAGTTAATAGGAATTTTTATATAATTTTTTCCGTTATTCTCTTTTTCTCCTAAGTCTCCTGCCCGCATATTTACTTGAATTGAAGGCAATAGTAAACGAGGAACCTTTTTTCCTTCATCTTTTTTATTTCTAGCAATTATATATTCTTCTTCGCTAACGTTTACATTAATCATAACATTATTAAGTTTCTGCTCCGCTACTGTAGACATAAATTTTACATTTTGACCTTTAGGAGGATAGTCATGACAAGTTAAAATGCGTGTTGTATCTTTTAGAGAAAATAATTTATGAATTGATTGATAAAGTGTTTTTGCGCTTCCGCCAGGAAAATCTGTACGCGCTGTTCCAACATATGGCATGAAGATAGTATCACCAACAAATACAGCATCTTCCATTAAATAACTCAAACAAGCGGGAGTATGGCCCGGAGTGTGAATAACTTTAACCTCAATAGAACCTATCTTAAAAACTTCTTCATCTCTAAATAAGTGATCAAACTGTGATCCATCAAGCTTAGTATCATGCCCCGTGTTAAATAAAGGAACCCAAAATTCTAAAACTTTCTTTATGTGTTCACCAATACCAATCTTTCCCCCTAATGCTTTCTTTATATAAGAGGAAGCCGTTAAATGATCAGCATGAGCATGAGTTTCTAATATCCATTCTAAATCTAGTTTATTTTGCTTAATGTATTGAATTACTTTATCTGCTGAATCGGTCGTAACTCTTCCAGAATTCATATCGTAATCCAAAACAGAATCAATAATAGCGCATTTATTGCTTGTTGTGTCTATTACCAAATATGTAAAAGTTGAAGTTTTTTGATCAAAAAAATGTTCTATTTTCATTAGATTACCTTAAATATGAGTGTTCTAATTAATAATATTCCTATAATCATAGCCTAGGGCTTGGAAGATTTATTCCAGGGCATGCGTGCAAGTAATATTCCTAAAAAACATAAGTTACTAAGACCTGAAAACATTAAGCCTGCTCCAAAGAATCCTGTTAACAAAAGAAATACGGGACTTATAAAATATCCTAAAATGCTTGTTATCAAAACAGCAGAACCTACAGTTATATACACTTGTCGATCTATTGATATTTTTGATGGATTCTCTAATTTGTTCCATTCAGAAATTCCTCCAGCAAGATTATAAAGCTCAAGATTAGGGTCTTCAGCCAATAACTTTTCACCAGCATTATTGCTACGAGATCCTGAAAGGCAATGAATCACAATATGCTTCTTATCATTCTTGGGGAGAAGTTTCTTGCTTATTTTTCCAAGTGGAATAGATATTGAATAAGGTATATTATTTGCTTGATGTTCTTCCTCTTCTCTAACATCAATTACAATTGCTTTATCTTCTTTTATCCACTCTTTTAAAGTGTGAGCATTCACTGTTTTTAGTGACATATATACTCCTTAAATTGAATCTATCTAATCTTCAAAGTTGAAAGGCCAATAATTGCAAAAATAACCGCTATGATCCAGAATCTTGTAACAACTTTTGATTCACTCCAACCTGATTTTTCAAAATGATGATGAATTGGCGCCATCTTGAAGAACCTTTTTCCCTTCGTAAACTTAAAATAATAAACCTGAACAATAACAGATGTAGCTTCAATTACGAAAAGACCTCCAATAATTGCTAATAACACCTCGTGTTTTACAATCACACTCATAACGCCTAAGGCTCCACCACATGCAAGACTTCCAACATCTCCCATAAAAATTTCTGCCGGCTGAGAATTATACCAAAGAAAACCAAGCCCCGCTCCAACCATAGCAGCACCAAACACAGCTAATTCAGCTACTCCTTGAACATGTTGAATTTGCAAGTAAGATGCAAAATTTAAACTTCCAGTTAAATAGGCAAGCAGTGCAAAGCAACTAGCTGCAATAATTATCGGCATAATTGCCAATCCATCTAGCCCATCAGTTAAATTAACAGCATTAGACGCTCCAACAATAACAACTATAACAAATGGAATATAAAGCCATCCAAGGTTAATAAGAAGATCTTTAAATAGAGGTAAAGTAATATGTGAGTTGTAAGAAGGATCAGCAACGCTTTGTATTCCAAGTCCAGCAATAATTGCTATGGTAATCTGACAAAGCAGCTTTATTCTTCCAGGAACACCTTTGGTATTATATTTTGCAAGCTTTAAATAATCATCTATAAAACCTAAAATTGCATATCCTATAGTTACAAATATCACCACCCATAAATAATAATTATTTAAATCTCCCCATAGAAGCACCGAACCTATCACCGAAGCAATAATTGCTATTCCTCCCATGGTGGGGGTTCCTTTTTTAGATAAATGCTGCTGCGGTCCATCATCTCTAATTGGCTGTCCTTTATTAAAAGTCTTGCGTAAATATTTAATTAAATAAGGAATTATAACAAGAGCAATAATTAGCGAAGTTAGAAGCGCCCCAGCACTGCGAAATGTAATATAGCGCAATAAGTTTAATAAATGAAGCTGTTCAGCAAGTGGATATAACAAATTATAAAGCATTAATTTTTCCTGTTTCTTAGTAATCTATAATTACTTATGTTTTGAAGTATATACGAATTATGTTACTATATTATTAATTATATTTATATAAAATAAAGACTTGTTCTAGGAAATATAATGGACATTACCTTTGCTTTGTGCATGTGTGGTCAGGTAATTGGAGATAATCAAGAAAACCCTGAGGAATCAGTAATTATGTGAAGTATTAATGTATTGCTGACTTAACTGTTTTTTTCTTCAAGAACGCAAAAACAGCCAAAGATATTTTAATTTAGAGGGCCTAAGGAGAAAGTAATTATAAATCTTGCACCTCCAACTTCATTAGATTCAACTTTTATTTGAGCATGATGCTGCTTTACAATTGTTAAGCAGATTGCCAACCCAATACCTGTACCTAATGTGTTTAGGTTATTATCTATTCTTGTAAATGGTTTAAAAATATCTTTG
This sequence comes from Rickettsiales bacterium, assembly GCA_025210695.1. Lineage (NCBI taxonomy): Bacteria > Pseudomonadati > Pseudomonadota > Alphaproteobacteria > Rickettsiales > Rickettsiales bacterium. The sequence goes on along the minus strand of JAOARE010000008.1, from coordinate 135,561 downwards.
GCCTTGTCTTTATCAATTCCTATTCCATTATCGGATAGCTCTATATGCAGATTATTATCCTCTATTCTAGAAAAAACCTTTATTATGGGTGTTTTCGTGCAATATTTTATAGAATTGGCTATTAAATTTTGAAACAACTGTACTAAGGAAATATAATGCCCATAAACTTCAGGCATCTCTTCTATTTTAATAACAGCATTTTTATTCTTAATTTCTAATTCTAAGTTAGAAATACTTTGCCTAAACACAGAATTTAAATCCACTTTGGATAATGACAGTCTAGATCTACCCATTTCTGAGTAAAGCAAAAGATTACTTAAAAAAGATTCCATATATTGAGAATCTTCAATAATATTTTGTATATATCTTGACTCTAACTCAGGATGTTTTTTGTAGATTAATTGAGCATAGCTATTAATTCTTCCTAAAGGAGACTTAAGGTCATGAGCAACATTATAAGCAAAGAGAGAAAGTTCATGCTGCTTTTCTTGCTCTATTTTTACGTTTCTAGATTTTTTCAATACATTCAGAATAGATTCAGATAGAATATCAAAATTTACATTGGATTTTGTTATGTAATCTCCTACTCCCATTTTCATAAAGTTAATGGCAACTTCTTCATTTCCTGATCCCGTTAAGGCAATAATAGGGGCTTCTTGTTTCAAAGGGGCAATTTCAGATAAAAAATCAATTCCATTCATACCATACAAATAATAATCCAACAAAATTAATGAATATTTATTATGTTTTATTCTTTCTATTCCTTCTTCTGCTGATTCACAATGATCAATTGTATAGTTACTAAAAATCCTTTCTAATAATCTAGAGTATAACTCACAATCTTCTATAGAATCATCAATAATAAGAATATCAAAAAAATTATCGTTATCGATAAAAGATTTAATCGCCATTTGAGAAGCATATAATGAAATATTTTTTTTCTTTTCTATACATATAGGTTTAATATTATTAGTTATTCCCATCAGTATGCTATTTACTATTTGATTTTGTTTGTAAGTTAGAATTATGATGGAAACATTATTATTATGCTCATTTAAACTATATGCCTTAGCGAAAGAAACTAAATCTGTGAGAGGGATCGTATAGTCAATTAAGATAAGGTCATATATTTTATTTTCTAGAGCTTCGATTGACCTATTTAAATTTTCAAAATAGTCTACATGCAAAAGAGATATATCACTCAATAAAAGATGATAATATGCTCTATTTGGCCTTTGACCAAATATTAAAACTTCCATTTTCTTCCTTTAGATAAAAAAGATACGTAACTACCTATTTTTTAACTTTTTTTGAAACAAAGACATAAACCCACTTACCCTTATAGGTTTACCAAAAAAGGCAACTACTTGCTCATTTAAACCACATACTTTTTTAATATTTTCATAATTATTCATAGACGAATGAATGATTATTGGAACACTTCTAATATGTTCTATTTCTTTAAGGTTATTTAGTACAACATTACCATTCATTTCTGGCATAACTAAATCAACAATAATTAAATCAGGCTTTATAGATTTATTAGACAACGAAGACATAGCTTCATTGGGATGATTATAGGATTCAAGATGGAAATTTAGATCACTTTCTTCTAACAGAAGATCGTTTAATAGCTCAACATCTTTTTTACTGTCGTCTATTACAATAATATTTATCTTTTTGTCACCCCTGGGTATACTAACTTCCTTAAAGACATTAAAAGTAAATTTTAGATCATCTTTTTTTATAATACTATTCTCTGATAGCATATATTTCTCTTTATATTACAATTAATTTAATAATTAACTATAGCATAATTATATATAACAAGGAAATAAAAAAGCAATGCTTTCTTCAACCTCAAACTTTAGACTTTAAAGCTTCTAAATCTCCAGTAGTTATTGCCTTAAGATTCTTGGTGATTTTTTCAACCGACCAATTCCACCAAGCTAGCTCAAGAAGAAACTCTATTGTTTTATCATCAAATCTTTTGCGAATAACTTTTGCTGGGTTTCCCCCAACAATAGTATAAGGATCAACATCCTTAGTTACCAGGCTATTTGCACCAATAATGGCCCCATCACCAACAGTAATTCCATTCATTATAGTGGCGCTATTGCCAATCCAAACATCATTACCAATTATTGTATCACCTTTACTAACAGTTTTCATTGAAGAATTAGCCCAAGACTTTCCCATAACCTTAAAAGGATAAGTTGAAATGCCATTAAAAGAATGACTCCCTCCATTGGTAATGAATCTAACCCCAGTGGCAATTTGACAGAACTTACCAATAATGAGCTTCTCTACTGAAAAATCAAATAGATATAGAACATTTTTCTCAAAATTATATATATCCTCAGGATCATCATAATAAGTATAATCACCAACAATTATTTGTGGCTTGGTTATGATGTTTTTTAAAAAACAGGTTCTTGTAACTCCTTCAATGGGATATAAAACACTTGGATCAGGATGTATCATAGCTACTTTCTCTTCTTATAAATTTTAGAAATCTTCCAAACCAGAGTCACAATAAACAAAGCTCCACCGAACCAAATAAAATGCTCTCCTAAATAATTTATAGATTCACGGTTTGAAGGCATTTCATAATAGAAGGAATCTATTAACCAGAGTATAACCAGCACCCCTCTAAATATCGCAACATAAATTGCAGAGATAATCACTGCCATAATTATATTGAAAGATTTACTTAGCTTGGTAATTAAATATTTATATAATTTACAAATGCTCCAGAATAAAAAAACAAAAGAGCAAAGAAGCAATGAAAAAGAGATTATCAAACTATATTTTAAGGAAGTATCCAACCCAACTTTGGGGCAAAGGCTTCGCAAGATTTTCTCCACCATTACAGCATTTGTAGAGTCAGAAAACATCCATATAAGCACAATCGGCACAGCAAAAACTATTAAATTCAAAAATAAAAACTTTGTTATTTTCTTTAGCACAGAAACATTTTTATTCATTACTACTTTTCTCCAATTATAATATCTAAAGTTCCATCCATTAAATGCTGGGTAAACCAATATAATTTAGTCAAATAGAAAGATCCTTTAATAAGTAAAACATCTCCATTTGCTAATTTATCTGGCAGCTCTAAAGCCAATTCCTTTAAGGTTAAGTACTTACCCAGTTTTTTATCTTCAGGCAAAGTTTCATATAAATTGCTCATCATTTTGCCAAAGCAAATCACTTTATCAATTTTATTATCTATTATATCTTGCTTCAAGTCTAAATGAAGTTTTAAGGCCTCATCGCCCATATCAACCATATCGCCCAAAATAACAACTCTTCTTCCATTATAGTAACTAAGGTTTTTAAGAGCTGCTTTAACAGAAACTGGTCCCGCATTATAGCTATCATCAATTAAGGTAATATTTTTATCATTAACGGAAATTTTAGAAACAAGCCCCCTGCCCCTTGGCAATTGAAATTTTTCTAAATATGGAATTGATTTTGCAGGATCAAGATTTAAACTTGCCACGCAGGATAATGCCATAGCCATGTTGTTAATTTGGTGAATTCCTAAAATATTATCTATATTAAGAGTAATTTCTTTATCCAATATATTTAACTCAGCTTTAGTAGCATTATTTTTAACCTGATAATTAGAAACCTTGCTTTCCACCCCTAAACTAATTGCTCCATGTGGAGCGGCCTTCTTCTTCAGCAACTCATGACAATTACTTAAAGAATTTATTATGGCGATTCCTTCTTTATTCATTCCTGTGAAGATTTCTGCTTTAGCTTCAGCAATTCCTTCAATGGAATCAAAATTTGCTATATGGATTTTTTCAATTGCTGTGATTATGGCAATATCAGGCTTGGTTAAATTGCTTAAAGGAGTGATCTCTCCCTTATGATCCATGCCCATTTCAATAACTGCATATTCTGCATCATCGGACAAGGAAGCTAAATTAATTGGCACACCTAAAAAATTATTATAATTTCCTCTGCTGATAAATGTTTTACCATGCGCAGATAAAGCAAGACCTAATAATTCCTTGGTGCTAGTCTTACCAACACTGCCGGTCACTGCTATAAATTTAGCATTGGATTTCTTGCGTTTGTAAAGAGCCATGTCTGATAAGGCTTTTAGGCAATCAGAAACTAAGAGCAATTTCTCTTTATTTACCATTTCAGGAACTCTTGAAACAATGGCGCCAGATGCTCCTTTTTCTAAAGCAGATTTTACATAATCATGACCATCTGAAGCTCCCCCTGGAAGGGCTAGGAAAATATCTCCTTTTTTAATAAGACGACTATCAAAAACAATATTTTCTCCCTGCCAATCTGAGAAAGCCTCTCCTTTTGTTGCTAAAACTGCTTCTTTAGATGTCCAACTCATGCAGTTTCTCTAAACTCTTCAATATGTTTATAAAGCTCGCGCAATACAGGTTTTATTCCTTGTTTCGCTGCCGATGAAATGGCATAAATTTTTTGCTTAGTATGTTTCTTCAAAAGAGCCTGTTTTTTCTTTATTTCCTCTTCATCCAAAGCATCACATTTACTTAAAGAAATCACTTCAATTTTATTCTCTAATCCATATTCAACCAATTCTGTACGAATAATATCATAAGCTTCTATAATATTTTCTTGAGTTGCATCTATTAAATGAAGTAAAACTCCCGAACGTTCCACATGTTTTAAGAATTTATCACCAAGGCCTACCCCCTCATGTGCCCCAGCAATAAGCCCTGGTAAATCTGCAATCACAAATTCACTATCGTCAATATAAACCACACCAAGCTGAGGCTTTAAAGTGGTAAAAGGATAATCGGCTATCTTAGGTTTTGCTGCAGAAACACTAGAAAGAAAAGTAGACTTTCCTGCATTTGGCAAGCCCACTAATCCAGAATCAGAAATCAATTTAAGTCTAAGCCAAACCCACATTTCTTCTCCAGGCCAGCCAAGAGTTTTGCGCTCAGGAGCTTGATTAGTTGAAGATTTAAAATGAGCATTACCAAATCCACCATCACCACCTTTGGCTAATAATATTTTTTGCCCCACTTCGGTGAAATCAGCAATCACATGCTCTCCATCTTCAGTCAATATTTCTGTTCCAACAGGAACCTTAATAACCAAAGGCTCAGCAGATGCTCCATGGCAGTCTTGTCCACCACCTGAGGCACCATTTTTAGCTTTAAAATGTTGTTGATAACGAAAGTCTATCAATGTATTAAGATTGGCCACACATTCAACATAAACATGCCCACCTTTTCCTCCATTACCTCCGTTAGGTCCACCTTCAGCAACGAATTTCTCTCTACGAAAACTTCTGCAACCAGAACCACCATCACCACTTTTTATATATATCTTTGCTTCATCTAGAAATTTCATATTTTTCTCGAACATTATCAAAACCATAGCAAATTATAGCTGTAAGGCCTTAAATGTGCAAGAATCAATAAATCTTAATAAAGAATTAATTATATTAGAATATTCTTATGTCTTAAATAATAAGTTACAATATTAGAGAATTAGAGAAAGCTATGACGTCTGATATAGACGAAAATATTAGATATGATATAAATCTGGTTGCTCAAGAATTAGCTAGAAATCCTGAATCTACTCTTATTTTATTAGATAATATATCCCATTGGCAAAAGGGTAAAACTCCATCATTAAAAACTCTCTGGCAGTTTGGCTTAAGAGGATCAAGCACTTTTCTTTATAGGGGAACAAGGTTATGGCTAAAAGCTAGTGATGATCCTTTAAGAACCTTTCTTCAAAATGGGTTAGCAGAAGAATTAGCTGAAATAGAGCCAGAAAAATTACAAAGAATATTAGAAATTGTTTTTAATCACCCCTTGATTATAGAACAACAGTCATATAAAAACATCACAAACCATTTAAATGCCCCAGAATTTATTGCTGCTTGTCTAGCAAAACCAAAAACCCTCTTAAACATATATGAGAAATTAACTCGCTATCAATCCACTTATGTAAATTTTGCATCAGTTCCTCCGGTTACCATTGATGATGTTAATAATAGATATAATGAATTTGTAATTTCTTTAGTAGATTTAGCTTCAGAACCAAAAGTTAGAGAAAACTTAAAACCTCTCGCAACCTCTAGGTTAATGGATCATATTCATGAAATTCCTAGATTGGATATATATCCTAATTCTAAAAAATTATTTTCAAATCTGCCCCGTAATCGGCCTAAGGAATCTCAAAAATTAGTTGGAACAATTCTTTCTCAAGACAAAAAAACTAGAGATAAAGTCACCAATGCCATATTAGGTTATACAAACCTCCCTTATAATGAAACGAATGATAAAGAATTAGAGAAACTAACTCAAAAGAACTGGGAGGAAATGATCCATTCTCTTGTAGAGCTGGCTTCTAAAGAAGAGGTTCGGGGCGATTTAAAGAAAGTGGCAACAGAAAAATTAATTGAGGATATTTACAATCTCGATGCCTTGAAAAACCAACAATATTCTAGAACTTTAATTTCTGACTTAGCTAAAGATAACCCTAAAGAATTCCAAGATTTAGTTGAAGCAATTTTAGCCAGTCCTTATAAAGAAACTATTCTTCCTGCAACAACAAAACTACTTGCTTATTTATCTTCAACCGATGAAAAGACTCCAGAAAATGAAGCTATTAGAGCAGATATGATACTAGAATTTTCTAAAATTGCAGCTGAACCAAGAATAGCAGAAAAGATTACTCCTTTATTATCAAAGAGTTTTGTAGATAATCTTTTAAAGATGGAAGGGTTTGCAGGATATAGAGAATATGGGGATTTATTTAAAAACATGGCCAATACTCTATCAACAAAACCTCAAATACTTAAGGTTATATTGAAAGCATATAGTGATACTAGTATTAAAGCTGTGTCAGAAAGAGCTTTAGAAGATTCTCCAGAAATAATTGAAGACAATAAGCAAGAAATTATAACAGAAAAGGGAAAGAATTATTTTGACTCTCTCAAAAGAATGGCAGAATCCATTTCTAGCAAAATAAGAGGAAAAAGAAACTCAGAACCTAAAACAAAAGAAATAGAATTAGTTAAAACCAGCACTTCAAAAGATACAAATATTGCTGATGTTATTCGCAAAGCATCTGAGGATATGGATAGTGAGTCCATACAAAGTTTTTTTGCAGATCCTCAATTAAAAAAACTAATTGGCGATTTTATCAGGAATAATCCTAGTAACCCTAATGTTGTAGAATTAAATAGATTGGGTGTAAAAGAAGAGAAATTGGCGGAATTTGCAAAAAGGATAGGCAATAAAGAAGGACTAAACGCTCTTGCAGATTATATGGAAGATAAAATAACCATTTCAAAACTTGTTGCCAAAACAAATAATAGAACTTTTGTCATTAAAAATTTATATACCATAGTTCCTATTTACTATAAATCTTGTAAATCTTTAACTCCTAAAGCGAAGACTGAAGCTAGAAAGGAAGCTAGTAAATTAAGTTCTGTTTTTGCCAAAATTAAGAATGCAGGAAGCTGGGCTCGGAACGTAATAAAAACTAAAAACCCCAATCAAAGATCAAAATAATATTAAAGTTTTTCAGCAATTATTCTCAAATCTTTATACCCTCTTATTTATTTTTAGGATCTTTTGAATCAAGCATATCATCACCAGATTCATCGCCAAAAAGATCTTTTTTGGATCTAGATTTAAGATCTTTTTCACCCTTTTCAAAAATACTTGGTTTTTTCGGAGCGGTTTCTTCTATTATAGACGAAGCAGCGGTTTCTGCAGGGTCAACGTAGTTATCATCAAAAGGATTAGTTGAGGCAGGAACATTTTTATCTGCTATTTCTTTTAAGGTCCTATAGGCAAGATAGTGTTTATCATCACTTAAATCAGCATTACCATCTTCCTTCCTAGATAAATCCATAGTTTCTTCTCTCATTGCCTTATTTAGCATTTCAAGCTGTTTTTCTTGTTCTGAAGATAGGAAAGTTTGTGCATCTTCTTCACTAAACCCTAAAACTTCTGCAGCTTTTTCTCCAATCGCTTCTGTTCTAATTTTTTTATGAGTCATTAAATCTAATACAGCACCATTTAGACCTAACTCAACACCAACATCACGGGTTATCAAGCTATTTGAAGAATCTCCTTCTCCTGTAACTTCTTGCATATGACGATCCTGTCTATGTTGACTTTCATAAGAAGATATAGTTTTCTCTCTTTGATCTTGAACAGAAGCAAGCGGATCTTCAACCTTTGCACCTTTTTCTATAATTGCTTTTAAATTAGCATGAGCACGTGTTGAATCAGCAAGTGTATTAAACGCATCGGTGTTTTCTTTTATTTTTTTGCCTTTTGTAATTTCAGCTGCCCTTGCATCAAGTCTCTCTGAAATATATTCTAAACTCCTTTCTTTGCTCATGGAATGAAAGGCTGTTGTATCAATATTTAAAGTGGAACAAGCTTCTGTAAATAATTGTCCTGCATTATCATCATTAACAATACGTTTAGCATGTGCATAATGAGAATCAGCCATTTTTGCTACTGTTGTTTGTTTTCCCTCTAGCCTTACACTTCTACCTCTAAGAAGATCCCATGTATTTCCTGCTTTAGTTGCCTGTTCACCTAGATAGTTTTTGGCACCTTTAGCTTTATTCTTAACACTAGTTAAAACAGAACTTGCTTTATCCACTGCGTCTATTACTGCTCCTGTAGCTTTATAAGAAAATGTTCCTTTAGCTGCTTCCTCTCTTGCAAGATTGTCCACCTCTATTTGAGCTTTACGTTTGAAATATTGATATGCAGCATATTTCTCTCCACCATTAACATTAAGATCAGATTCCTTAAATCTTTTTTCTAAAGCTGCCAAACGATCTTCTGGAGAAAGGGAGTTATATCTTGCTTCGCTTAATCCTAACTCAGCTAGTCCTTTATTCATCCTGGTTATAGCTGTTGTTATCTCTCCATTACTTGCTATATCATCTCTTATTTCTCTATATAATTTATTTAACTTAGCGTCTTTTTTATCTTGTGGTAATTCCGCATAAGCTCTGGATAGATACCTTCCTTGAGACTCTTTGTCCATCATCACAAACTCTTTATAATCCATTTTTAAAGCTTTACATAATTGAGCGGTATCTTTATTTCTTCGTTGCTCTAGCACTTTACGTTCTTCTGCTTGCTCTCTTGCTATTCCTACCTGCTCAGCTCGCCTTGCATCTGCAATGGCTTGTTTTCTATCAACCTCTTTTTTATTCAATTCTTCTATAACTGATTTCTTATGTTTCTTGGCAAGCTTGGTTTTTTCTGGTTGTGCAGCACGATGCTCCACCACCGCTTGAGCAGCACGATAAGCTTTATATCTTTCAAAGTCTCGTGAAATATCCATATCTATTGTTGAATTGAATTCTTTTTCTATATATGCCTTTCTTTTTTCAGGTGGCATTGTATCTATTGCAGCTTTGGTAATTCCCAAAACAGCACAAGATTCTTGTAAAATTCTATCTGCATTTTTATAATTAATTTTTAGTTTGTCTTTATCATATCTTTGCTTATAGCCCAATAATTGTTTCTCCCTTGTTGTTCCTTTTCCTTCTAAGCTAGCAACTTTTCTGGTATAGCTAAAGGTGGCAGGACGATAGAACCCCATACTAAAGTCAATTTTCACTCCTCTTTTATCTAAAGCTTCATTAAAGGACCTCTTAATAGCTCGTCCGGTCATTCTTACTGGCTTTGTAGCAAATTTTATTGCTCCATAAGCAACACTGGCTGTACCAACAGCAACATTTCTTAAGGTTATATCTCTTGCTCTTATTCTAGATATTCTACTTAAGCCATTTTGCACTCTACGGACACCCCCTTGGCCAAGCCCCTTCATTCCTCGGCCCATTTGTCCTATACCTCGCTTCATTCCACCTATAGCTTGTCCAGCTTTATATCTAAATGATTGCTGTCTTTTCTGCTCTTTTTGGGCTGCTTTTTCTTGCGCTAATTGAGCTTCAGCTTTTTCTTTTAAATATCGATAGGCACGATATGAATCCATTGCACCTGGTCCTGTAAGGTCTGCAGCACGTAATCCTTTTTCTAAAGCCGCTAATTTTCCTTTGGTATCTAGAGAGTTAAAAGCTCCCTTGTCTATATCTAACGCATCATAAGCTTCATTTACTAAAATACTTGGGTCTGTATCTGTTATCGTTCTGTTAATTCTATCATTTTCTAGATGAGCTTTGAGCATATCAAAGGAAGTTGTGGCTGCGATAGAACTTCTAAGATGTTCAGGAAGTTCTGCATAGGCTCTTTTAATATATAGTTCTTGGTCTTCTTGAGACATTCCTAATAATAACTCTTTATCAAGATTTAAATTTTTACAATGCTGTTCCAAAGCTTCAGATGCAAGGCGATCTAGTTTTTCTCTTCTATTTCTTTCTGGAGCATCCTTCTGATATTGTTCTGCAAGAGCACGAATTTGATTGTCTTTTCTTCTAGCATTTTCTCGATCTATTCTGCCTTGTTCAGTAAATCTAGCCCTATATTCTTCTTTAATAGAATCTTTCAAGCGTGTAGCACCGTCATAAACAGCTTTCCCTGGTCGTGTATTATAAAGAGCTCTTCCAACACCTCTTCTCATTGCTCCACCAACAGATCTTAAGTGAAGTTTCCCATCTTTCGTGTATTTTTCATCAAAATCAGCAACTCTCTGATTGAATTTTGTTATGCCAGTTTTATCTTGTATGCTTTTTGTGAGTTTTTCTTTATAGGATAGAGAAACTTGTTTGCCTTCGGATGCATCTTTTGCTCTATTATATGCTTTAGCCTCCTTAACAGCCTTGTTTCTAGCCGCAATTTCTTCAGGAGTTCCTATCATTAAATTTCCTGGTTTAAGAATCGTATCCTTCAAGAGACTAGCTCCTATGAGCCCCCCTTTTAGAACAAGAACAGGGGATTTAGCAGCAAGAACTGCTAATTGCTTCACTTTCTTTACCGGATAAAAGAGAGCTTTTAGCTTACCAGATTTTTTGTATACATCGCTTGCAGCTTTGTCAAAACCTGTTACAGTTGCCTTTGTTAATGCGACTGCCCTAACAACGTCCCTTTTGACTACATTAACAACTTCATTAAATTTTTCTCTTCTAGCAATCCCCCTCTCTAATTCAGATTTTCCAGTTACTAATTTCAAACTAGCATTTTTCATTCCTGATAATGTATTCTTGAAATCAGTCATAGACGAGCTGGCCGTAGCTCCAAGAGCAGTTCTTCCAGCACTTCCTCCTTTCGCTAAACCTTTACCTAATCCTGGAACAACATCATTAAATTTCATCATCAAATAACACATTAACAATAAAACAGAAGATTCGTAAAGCATCGGTATACTTAATGAATTTGGAGATTTAAAATTATCGATTAAGTCATGTTCCTTTTCTATCTCTGGATCAAGAAATGGTAGATCTGGGTAACGATCATCAATACATTCAAACGGTTCACAATATACACTTGTGTCTTGACATTCAAAGCCGGAACTAGCATCACAATTTACAGTAGTAGTAGTATTATATCCATATCCAGGAACTTCAGTAGGAACAAGTCCGGTAGAAAGGTCAGAACAAATGAACCAAGTTTTAGAAAAACACCAAGTGCCAATTGTTAATGAGGGATTATCTTCAAAACAGGCTTTAAATCCTAAAATCATATATATTTGATCCACTATTATCTGTCCTAATAAATTCAAGGCAGCCATAACTAATACCGCTTGTAGAAAATAATTAGCAAATGCATTAAGCCATGTTTCAAATAATGGTCTGGTCTGATTAAATAACATAAAGCATATAAAAATAGGCGCTACAATAATCAATAATGCAATAGCCATATATGCTAGTAAATAAATCATTACCGCTTTAGCTATAGCAATAGTAAATAAAGCAAAGCCTGCATATATTATAAAAGTTACCAAAAATCCAGAAGGGAAGCTCCAGACTAAAGCTTGAATTTTCATACTGGTTTCATAAGAGAATAACAAACTAAGTAAAGTATCAAAGAACGTGAATCCATTGTCACTTTGATCTATATTAGAGGTGACGATACCAATCATTTCATCCAGCCCCGAAGTAAAAAACTTGAAGAAATAATTATTAAATAATGTCCAGCTATCTTCTCCTGTTAGGAGTTGAATTACTATAACTAGCTTTATAAACAAAGACACTAACTCACTTTGAGTCATGTCTGATGCCCCACCAATGAATAAAACCCCGTGAACAATAATATATAAAACTAATAAGGTTTTTATTGAAAGTCGGAAGTCATAATTATTTACAATTTCTTTATATAAAGATTCTGACATTCTATCCATAGTTTCAGTCACAAATTCAATAACAGTAGCTATTGGAGGAGGCACCACGGAATCAAAACCTCGTTTCATAACAGCATATTGATGTCCAGAATTATCACCATAATATCGATCAAGAATTTTAAAATATGCTCTCCCACCTACATAATCACTTTGGCTTAAATCACTTGGAATTTCAGTTGTTACTTTAGTCTCAGAATCAGTGCTAATAGTTGGATTAGGCTCTAACTCCCCACTAAATCCATAAGCTGCTGAGCCATTGTTATACATCTCAGCACCAGAAACAGGAGGATCCCACAAACTCTTAGTATACATATCAGCTTCAGATGGTAATCTGTTAATACTTTCATAAATATTAGGATCATCAACATCGCCATCAGGATATGTCACAAGAAGATATAAACCTTGTCCCTGAGATAGATAACATGGAGCATTGTCAATTGTTTCATATTTATCTGTTGGGGAATGACAATAACCTTGTGGAAAATTGCAAGCTGGCGAGTTATACATAGATGAACATATATCACTCTCTCCTTCACAAAGCCACGAATTCCAGGTATATTTCAGAGGAGGCTGACTACCACCATAACTATAGGCGGGATTATATACCATTATTACAATCTTATCGCCATTGTATTTATAGCCAGTGGGCACCCATTCAGATAATTGATTCTCCTCTTCACCTGAAACATTCTCTCCTTTTGCATAAACGGTAACTTTGGGATAGCCAAAATCATCTGCCTCAATAGGAGGAAGGTCTTGATCACAAGCAGAAATTAGAAGACTAGCTAAAAATAGCAATATTAGCTTTAATAGCTTGCTAGAGGCAGTATAATATGTATTTTTTATAAATTTAATCATATCACCTACTTCATTTCTTCTTTATCTTCATCTGGTTTTTGTTTGTTTTTACCATCATCTGGTACGTCTTTACCCCTTCCCCTTATACTATCCCCTTTTTCTTTATCTTTCTCTTCTTTCTTAGCTCTTTCTTCTAACCCTTTTCTATAATTCATTTTTGCTACCGGGTCTCCCCCTTGAGCAAAGTTAACAGCTTGTTGCATTATTTTACCAGCAGTACCAAAAGTACTAGATGCAGTGGATGTACTCATAAGATGCTCGGTCAACTGAGGAATATGTGCAAGTATTGCTTGAATTGTATAAACAAATATATACAATATCAGCACACTAACAAACATACTATATACATCAAGCCCCCCATCAATATACCAAAATTGCACACAACCAAAGCTAAAAGAAGGAATCCATCCATAAGTCCAACCATCCACTCCAAAAAAGTCTAGCTCCCATACTCCTCCATATCTAATATCTATATCAAGCGCAGTATTCCAGAATGTCATGAAGATTTCATTCATTACATATAAAGTAGCAAAAAGTATTACAGGTTGCATAGCGTAATCTGCAAGATATTTCACCCAATTGAGAAAGATTGTTCTAGTTCTTTCAAATAACAGAGTAACCATAAATAACGGGGCTATGGATAATAACAATGAAATTCCAATTATAGTTAAAAGATAAACAATAAATACCTGAGACATAGCCACCATATATAAAACCATTGTGGTTAAAAAAATAAATATATACACAATGCCAATCAGGTAAGGAACAAGAGCTGCTAGCTTTTCCCAAGTATATTGGGAAAAGAATGTATAGAACATATCATCAATAAAACCAAAAACTCCTGATAAATCACTTGATGTATCGCCAGTTACAGCCGAAATCAAATAATCTTTACCGTCAGTAAACAACTTGAAAAAATAAGTATTAAAGAAGTCCCAACTATTGGGCTCAAATAATACAGTAACAACACCTATTTTTATAACTCTAATTACCATGTCATTTGCAGATGTTTGAGCAATGCCTAATATAAACCCAGCTCCATAAATAATAATATACAGAAATAATGACATCTGCATTATGTTTGTCCAATTCGAACTTGTAGAAAAACTATCATAAATAATTTTAGTAGTAGTATTAAGAGAATCAATAATTGGATCAGATATATCAGCTAAGAAACTCGAAACTAAAGTTTGCTTTTTTGTGGTCACCTCCACATCCGCCTGATATTGGCCTACATTATCATGATAATAATCGTCTCGTACTTTTAACCACAGATCTCCAGTTCCAGGCGCTCTTCCACTATATTCTTGAGAATCTACTAAAATCAAAGTTTGTTCATATTCTGAATAAGCAGCCAAGTCACCTAATACTGCAGCATCGCTTTCTATAGTTATACCTGCATTTTGTGATATAAATTTAAGTAATTCAGGATAATATTCAGTAATAGTTGTTGTATTATCTGGAAACTCTGTAGTTGTATCTTCAATATTAGGATTAAGCCCAGGCTCTACAAGTAAAATTTGCATGGCTCCTCTACTTCCAAGATCACTAACAACAGAATCTCTAACATGGCAACCAGGATGTGCAGATAAAACATTTATAGTATAGTATCCGTCATAATCATTTACTGCTTCTGATGAAAACACGGTACCTTGAGCAATAGAAAAACCTAAAACTCCATTCATGTCTTCAGGAACCTTAAAAACATATTTTCCAGGACCTATAGTAGAAATACTTTCAACTCCATATTTGTCAAAAACCCATTCATCAAAATTCTCTAATGCATTATCATATGTAGTTGTAACCCATGTCTGCGTAGCGTCATCATAATACCTTGTGCTTATTAGAGGCTTAAACATATCAGGATATCTAGATGTAGCTGCTGTATAAGTTGAATCACTTGAAGCTTTATTATCAAGAGTAACCACTTCTTTGTAACCAGAATTATCATCACCAACGTAAATAGTTAAACCGAATCCGTTTATACCTCTGCAAGTTCCGGCGACAAAACCATCATAGTCAGTGTCAGCACAAATATCTGTTATATTGTCAGAAGCTTTAGCTAGTGATATTCCTGTAGTAAGAGGAGTCTGGGATATTTCTAGAACAATTAATTGCCCCGCCTGAACAGGCAATTGTGTGGGAGCTGGCAGTTCACCTTCGCTATATAATGTAGAGTCATATTCAAACCACGTTTGCATAGAGTTATTAGGTACAGCGGTAATTAAAGGAGAAGGGTTTTTATTGTCATACCCATAGGAGCAATAATTAATATTACCGTGAACTGTAACAGAAAAATTATCTCCATTTAACACCGAAGAAGCATCACCTGGAACTTTTATCCAACGTCCACGATTAGCCCAACTTCCTGATCCTCCATAGTAATCATCACATTCTCCTGTTGGAGAATAAACAGAAGAGGTGCTAGAATTTCCTGTTTGACTCATGGACGTAGAGCCATTAATATCGCTACACCCATCTGCAAAAATATTTACTGAGGAGTTATAAGTTATATAATTATCCGTGTCTCCTGTTACTGCATCAGTGCCACAACTACAACCCGATAAGACAAATAAGACTATAAGCAATGAATATAGATATAGCTTTTTCACTTCACATGCCTTTATTATCCATATTTTTTTTAATAAACTTATATAATTTTATCAATTTTGATCATCCTATGGATTAAGTTATTTATTATCTTCAGATTTGTCACCCTCGGACTTTTTACCACCTTCAGCAGCCGAAGAAGCTCCGGAACCACCTCCACCTTGGGCACTACTTTCTGCTCCAGATCTTGGTTTCCCCCCTTCATCAGATGAAGACGCACCGGAGCCACCTTTACCACCGCCTCCTATCGCAGCTTTAGCAGCAGACTTGACTGCACCTCCTGCTTTGTCTACCAGTGCCATAGGACTGCCAGCGGCTGCCCCTATAGGAGGACCACCTGTTAATTCTCCAGTAATCTCACTTAACATATCAGCAAATTTATAGAATAAATATCCAAATAGACATAATGTAACAAGACCATTAAGCATATCCGTCACCACATTTGATTTCAAAATTGTAATTGTAAAAAATATAGCATCAATATCTTGTGTATATTTTTGATCAGGAATGATAGGGTTTAATATATAACCTATGCTATCCTCACATGGTGTAATATTACTATCCGCTTCACAATTTTCATCATCTGCTTCACAAACATTTGCAGAGGTTGTACAAGCACTATCATTAGCTGGATCACATATTGTAAAAATAGGAACATCACTTCTTGTATAACCACCCAATGTCACATTAGCAGTAGATTTTGTAAACTTACAATCACCGAACATTGTTTGATCATAAATTGTCATCATCATAGCAATATAAACTGCTATTATCATGGGCTGCAAAGCATATGAAGTCACTAGCTTTAACCAACTGTCATAATAACCTTTTGTCACTTCAAAAAGCACCATTGGAACAAAAACAGGAGCCAAATATATTAGAATATTCATTAATATTAGAGAAATTACTGTAATATTAACAAAATAAATCACTATCGAGAGGAAAAAAACAAAAAACATTATACTAAACACTAGGAATACTAATTGGAAAGAGAATATTGCAGGTAATAACAAGCCTAATAAATTAGGCTCAAAATTTGATAAATCAATATCAGTTTGACCAGCAAAATTACTTTGATCTATACCAAAATAATATAATATTCTACAATCTATGCTGTCCCAAAGAGAAAGATAAGAATATCCATCAGGATAAACTTCGTCATCATAAGAGCAAAGACCTTCAGATCCTCCCGAAGAATAAACCATATTAGCTAATTCGGATGATCCATTAAAATAAAGAGGCAACATATAAGTGGTTATACCATCAGAATATTCTGCTTTTTTATCTTCATTAATATGTATATTAATACCTACGGAGAAATACATAACCAAAACAAATTTAGCTCCAAAAACAAACATTTCTTTCTTATTAGGAACATCAGCTCCAAGAACAATTTTTAAACCATAAAGTATCACATATAGCATTAAGCAACTTCTTACAACATTGCGCATAGCGTCTTGAAAAGCAGGAAAAGAAGTTACTGTATAGCTTCCACCATCAGTACAGGCTTCATCCTGAACAAATAAACTAGTGAGACTTTCGCTAATACATTGGATTATGATTCCAGTTAACGGCAACATAGTAATAGATTCTTGAGCCTTTGGGTCAGAACAAGATGGAGCAACAAAACAATCTTCTTCTAGTTCAAAAGTCTCACATTGGGGAAGATATTTACAGCCAATAGACTGATATGATAAAGTAGTATCAAATTGTACACATAATTTATCACCAAATTTTGCTACTCGAATGGTTCCTGGAGGTGTCCAAAACCACTTGGGACCATATCCATCCTGGGCCCATTCACATACATCCATATTTGTGCAACCCTCAAATGAGCTGCATCCATAATCTCCATATGGTACATAGTCTTGTTTATAGCAATAAAAAACTCCACCTTCAGGGTCACATTCAGCATAGCTAGGGTTACACTCGGCAGAAGTATCTCCATCTTCACAATATTTACCTTTATGCCATTCTCCATCACTGAAGCTAGTTCCGCTTGATGCATAAAAGTCTTTTTCACAACCCCTTTCGTCACCACGACCATTGGCGCCTTCTATATAAAAAGTTTCACTATAAGCAGAAAAAAGGCCTAAAGAGGTAATATCAGCCACTATTCTATTTAAAATTCCAGTACCTTCAGTGCAAGTATCATCTAAAGAATTATCATCACCATATGAATAAGCAAATTGGTTAAAGGACAACAATAATAAGAGGGTTAAAACTAATACTCTAATCTTATTCATTTCTTCGGCGCCTGTTGTAATTGCTCATAAAAATGATGGAGCCATTTGTCAGGATTTTCGCCATATTTTTCTCTTAATTTATCCACAAGTAAAACAGTTTCTGTTCTGCCTGAAAGCACATTTATAATATCTGGCATACCGCTTAAATCTATTCTGGCCACCACAGCACTTGGACCCTGTTTTATTAAGAAATAACGACTACTAGGATCAGTTGTTTTAATAAGCGTAAACTCACGTTGACTCAACATAAACACAGTTTTATAAACATCAGTTGCTTTAAGGTTAGGTAAGAAAATTTGAGTAGCAGTTTGTTGAATTAAGGTATCACTTATCTCACTTTTACTAGCATCTTCAACACTTTGTGTCGCAAAAATTACGAAGGTATTAAGTTTACGTAAAACTTTAAGCCAATCTTTAATTCTAGGAGCGAAGATAGGATTATCTATTAAAGCCCAAGCCTCATCGAGCACTATCATGGTTGCCGTTCCATCAAGAGATATATTAATACGATGGAAAATATATAACAAGACAGGACCTAAACAAATAGTATCTTTAAGTAATTCTGCCATCTCAAAACCAAAGATTCGATCAGTATCTAAATCTAAAGCATCTTCAGGGTTATCAAAAACATTTGCATGAGAACCTTTAGAATGCCACATAGCTATCCTTGTAGCTAAACTTCCAGGACCCTCAATCCCCAAGAAAGGCACAATATTTGATAAACATCTATCTTTTTTTGCTAATTTATAATTACCAGCAACAGCTTGAGTTAAAGCCATTATATCTTCCGCAGAAATTTCCTCACCATTTACAGTAACTAATAACTTTAACAAATCTAATAAGAAGGTACGGTTTGTACCATTATCCGGCAATTGAAATGGATTGAAATTTGATCTTTTACTTGGGTCAATAATAGTATGAACACCTCCCAAGGCTCGAATGAAAATCTCCGCACCTCTATCTTTATCAAAAAAGAACATTCTACATTTAAATTTCTGTGACATGGCACATAAGAAGTTCATCAACACTGTTTTACCAGCTCCAGTAGGACCTATAATTAAGGAATGCCCAACATCTCTTAAGTGAAAGTTAAAATGATAAGGAGTACCAGATGTAGTATCAAACACAGCTACAGAATCACCCCAATGATTACCCTTCGCTTTTCCCGTAGGATAATTATGTAAGGATGCAAAGCCAGCTAAATTCAAAGAGTTGACTGTAGATTTCCGTACAATAAAATCATCATTTCCAGGAAGTTGAGCCCAATATGCAGGCTCCATATTTACCTTCTCACGCACTGGCTGACCACCTACATTTTGCAGCTCTACTGAAGCCATTGAAATAGAACTTTCTAAAGATTTAAGACCATCATTAATACATAAAATAGTTAAATGATGTTCTCCAAAGGCAATGTCTCCACTCATTGCCATATCAAGGGCCTGATTAATTTCAGCAATTTGTGAAACAGCTTTATCTTCTGCCTGAACCATCCTATTTTGCTGTAATTGCATCTTACCAATTGCAACTTGACGATTAGCAAAGTTAAAAGATTGTGAGATAATCAACTCAAAAGGCATTTGCAAGAAACCATCAATCATCCCGGCATTAGAAGTTGGACCATATTCCTTAATGCTTAATATGCCGGCCATTCTGTTTCTATCGCCTCCTCTTATTTCAATAGCCTTACTACCAAAATAAAGACGATTTATGGGCAAGTGTTTATCTATACTAGTTGTAGGAACCAACATTGGCGAAGAAGAACCACAATTTACCAGTTTTCCTAGAAATTCTAATATCTCGCAGAAAGCCCCATTCTCTTTTACTTTCACTCCCAATACTTCAGGATTATAATCCCTTAAAGTACTTAATATTCTTCCGGTAGCCTCTTCCAATTCTTCGAATGCATCACGAATATCTTCTTCCCACGCTCTTTTATCTGCTGTAGCCTTAAATTTTTTAATTAAATGCTCAACAATTGCAGCTCCTCTAGTATCAGGTCTTTTTATTACTGAAACATAAAGCTCATTTACAAAAGACTGTCTACTAGAATATTTTTTATCCCATTCTTGAGCCACATAATCACTAAAGCTTTTGGGCCTGGTTATATAAGGATCTGTAGAAGTAACTTCCCCTTCCAAAGGATCTGCTCTTCTCCTAAGGGTGTGAAAGTAAAGTAAAAATCCACCGGTTTGGAAACCTTTAAACAATAGATTTAGAATGCTTTTCTTAATATCAACATCTTCATCATCAGCTGTTTCAAAGGAAAATCCTCCAACTTTTATAACCTGCATTAATTCTTTATTTTTCGTTAAAATAGCTTTGCTGTTATAATGACAAGCATAAGGAATGAACATAGAGGTATTCACCTCTTTGTCTGCATGAGCTTGTTTTTTTGTTTGATATTTAGAAATTTGTATCATCGTGGTCCTGGTGTAATTATAAAAACTTAATACATATCATAGGAATTGGCACCATGATAAAATTTATTTCTGCAAACATTGCATTTTTGAGTTTTTAGTAGAAATAACTCAATAAATAGCGGTTCTTTCGCACAAACTATATAACCAACTAGATGATTCACTGCTAACAACCCAAGGGCCTTAAAGTCATTGGCCATAACATAATACCCCATGCAACCCATTGCATTAAAAATAAAAAACATTTGGCTTACCCCGAAAATCAAAGTGGGCCTTGTTAAACCAACAAATAATGGATCAAGTTTTAGTCTACCGCCACCAGCCATATCAACCTCCCTTTAGTTAAACACATCTAATAGTTACAATACTACCTAAGTTTGCTCAACTTTTCATCAATATTTTTAATAAAATATGAATTTGGACCAGTTTTAATTTATTTACTACAATATTTCGAAAACACTAAATATTAAAATGACGATAGAATGCTAAGATTTTTTAAGAGTTTTTTGAATTATCTCTGGAATAAAAGGTTTATTCGTGTTTCCGTCCATGCATACCCCAATATTTTCAGCCCTGGCGATTAAAACATCATTTGAAACTAATCTAATTTCTTGCTCAAAGAGGAATCGAATCTTACCCTTGGGAGATAATTTACAAGTAACATAAAACTTGTCATCAGGAAGTAAAGACTTTTTAAATTCAACATTAGCACCCACCAAGAATAGATGTATGTTTTGTTTAGCCATTTCAATGTAATCAATATTCAACACTTCAGTTAGATATTTATGGCGGCTATGCTGCATATAAATAAAATAATTAGCGTTATTTACCACTCCTTGAATGTCTATCTCATTATCTCTAACTTCAAATTTTGTTCTATGCTCCATAATTTTTCTCTTTGTAAAAATAACAATTTGATAGTATAAAGAGCCAGTATCTCTTTCAAGAATTAATTAAACTTTTGGAGAATATATTATGAACAATAAATCCACTATTTATATATATAATGATTTAGGAGCTAGTAGAAACATGGTAAAGCATACCATATTCTCTTTTAGTAATTTTTTCTCTAACAACCAAATTAAAACTTTAGAAGCCTCTGATTTAATTCAGGGAGACTGGGCTTATAATGCTTCCCTTCTTGTAATGCCTGGTGGAGCTGATCTTCCATATGTTGCTAAACTTAATGGAGCAGGAAATAGCGTTATAAAAAACTATGTAGAAAATGGTGGAACTTATCTAGGAATCTGTGCAGGAGCTTATTATTCTTCAGACTATGTTGAATTTGATAAATCAGGAATATTTGAAGTTTTAGGAGAGAGAGAGTTAAAATTCTTCCCTGGTAAATCAATTGGTCCAATATTAGCTAAATATAGTTATTTAACAAATAGTGGCGCCAGATCCGCAGAGATAGAAACTAACATTACAGGGTTAGAGTCTTTAAAAATTTATTATAATGGCGGAGGATATTTTGAAAAACCAGAAGATTACTCCAATATTGAAATTATAGCTCGCTATAAAGAAAATAACCTAGCTTCAATTATTAAAACTAATTATGGCCAGGGCAAAGTTATTCTCTCAGGAGTTCATTTTGAAGTTGATCCCTTTGCTTTAGGCATTGATCAATATTTGGATAAAATAAAACCCCAATTACAGGATAACGAACCTCAAAGGGAAGCTTTGATTCTGGAGTTATTAGGAAGCTCATTATCAAGCGCAGACTATGAATATTGTGATGATCTTGGAAGTTGATTATACAAAAAAGGAAGGAGGATTTATTTCAAACCTCCTTCCGATTTCTTATTTTACCAAAAGATTACTCAATTTCTTCAAACTTAATTCCACCATTGCATATTCAACATCAGCTTGAGATTTAACATCAGCAATAAAACGATCGAATAACTTAATCTGTTTGTTATTTATTTTATACCAATAATCTAATTTATGATCATGTTTCTCGGCACTTTCAACAGCTGAAGCAACAATCTTGCGATGGGTGTCGTATAATTCATCTTTAAATCCTTGAATAGCCAATTTCTGCCAATTATTTTCTCCAACCAGTTTTCTAGAAACATGACGCAACCAATCAACATTAAAACGATATCCTAATTCAAAATAAATTTTACAAACTTTATCAACAGGAACTTTCTTTCTGTTAGAGATCTCAGCAATATTATAAGCTGAAGATAACGGCCCTAAAAGCGCAATTTTATGAGCTAGTTCTGCAGGCACATTCATTGATTTGAAATTTTCTAAGTCATCATCAAAACTTTGCTTAAAGTTACGCACCAAAGAAGGTTCTATAGTTTTCTTTAGCTTCTTCACCTGCTCCTGATATTCTTGAACAACAGAGGCTATATTAATCTTATGGTAATAATTTCTAAGTAACCAGCTAGTAGCTCTCATCACAAATTTTTTGATAATTATAGAAAGCTCCACTTGGTCCTTAACTTTCACTATTCCATCAAGTTTATTTATCTCTTTCCATAATTCTCGAATTCCAAACACATCCCTAGTAACGGTATATGCTCTAGCGATGTCAGAAAAATTATGCCCTGTTGACTCCACGGCTAAATGCAAATAGAAAGTATCAACCCTATTAACCATGCTATTAGTAATGCTAGTGGTAATAATTTCTTTGCGTAAAGGATGTGATATTAATATTTCTGAATATTTTTTCCTCATTTTTTCTGGGAAATATAATAATAAATCATCTGTGAAATAAGGATCTTCAGCTAAATTAGTATTAATTAAATTATCATAAATAGCATTCTTACTATAAGCTAACAACACGGATAATTCAGGTCGCGTTAAACCTTGTTTACTAGCATATAATTGAGTAAATTGCTGTCTTGTTGGAAGACATTCTAATTCACGATCGAGAATTTTTTGCTCTTCTAAAATGTTAATAAAATGTTCTTGCGCCCCCAAAATATCAACTCCCTGTTGAGAGGCAATTGTTAGAGCCCTGGTTTGGGTACGATTATCTTTCAAGCATAACCTTGCAATATCATCAGTCATAGATTCAAGCAGAGCCACTCTTTTATTTTCAGTCATTAGACCTTTGTTCATAAGCTCTTTTAAGGCAATCTTAAGATTAACCTCATGATCTGAACAATCCACACCTGCAGAATTATCTATAGCATCAGTATTAATGCGCCCACCTTTTCGTGCATATTCAATTCTTGCATGCTGGGTCAGGCCTAAATTTCCTCCTTCCCCAATAATTTTACAGCGCAGGTCTTCAGCATTACATCTGAGATTGTCATTTGCTTTGTCACCAACTTGTTCATGAGTTTCGAATTTGGCTTTAGCATAAGTTCCAATTCCCCCATTCCAAAGTAAACCCACTTCAGCTGTCAACAAAACTTTGATTAAATTATTTGGAGAGATGCTATCACATTTAAGATTAAATCTTTCTTTAATTTCTGGAGTAAGCGCAAGAGATTTTTCACTACGGCTATAAATTCTACCTCCTTTAGATAAGGCTTTCGTGCTATAGTCTTCCCAAGTTGACCTTGGTAAATTAAACAATCTCTCTCTTTCAACAAAGCTTTTGGCACTATCAGGATTAGGATCCACAAATATATGCATATGGTTAAATGCAGCAACCAGCCTTATATGTTTAGAAAGCAACATACCATTACCAAATACATCACCTGACATATCACCAATTCCAACAACTGTGAAATCATCTTTATCTACATCAACGCCAATTTCACGGAAATGTCTGGCAACAGAAATCCATGCTCCTCTTGCAGTAATAGCCATTTTTTTATGATCATATCCTTTTGATCCCCCAGAGGCAAAAGCATCACCTAACCAGAACTTATATTCATCTGATATTGAATTAGCAATATCTGAGAAAGTTGCCGTTCCTTTATCTGCAGCCACCACTAGATATGCATCATCTTTATCATATCTAACAATATGTTTAGGATGATGAACTTTCCCATCAATTATATTATCAGTGATATCCAGCATCCCTCTAAGAAAGTTCTTGTAACATTCTTTTCCTTTGGCCATAAACTCGTCTCTGCTTAGTCCAGCTGTGTTCTTTAAAACAAAACCACCTTTTGATCCAGTAGGAACAATTACAGCATTCTTAACTACTTGAGTTTTCATTAGTCCTAAAACCTCGGTGCGATAATCCTCACTGCGATCAGACCATCTTAAGCCACCTCTTGCAACCTTTCCCCCTCTAAGGTGTATAGCCTCAAAGCTAGCTGAATAAACAAATATTTCTCTATATGGACTTGGCGGAGGAATATTAATAATCTTAGCGGAATCAATTTTGAAAGACATATAATCTTTTTCTTTACCATTTTCATCACGCAAAAAGTAATTAGTTCTTAAGGTATTATTTAAAACATTGATAAATCTTCTTAAAATTTGATCTTCAACATTATCATGAATAAGAGTTAGTTCTTTTTCTATGTTTGAACGTATTGATTCAGATTGTTTGAGGCGCTCTTCTCCAGTTAACTTAACATTAAACATACTATAAAACAGCGATACTAGAAGCTTAGAAATTTTAGAATGTTTATTAAGAACCTGCCCTATATATTCATGACTATAACCAATTTTAATTTGGCATAAATATTCAGAGAGAGCCATAAGCATAGTAACCTGCCTATAGGTTAAATTAGCTTTAAGGATCAACTGATTATATGGGTCATTCTGGCATTTTTCATACCATATAGCATAAAATGCTTCTTCTATGTTTTCTTGAGCATTTTCTATCATTTGGGTTATTTCTTTATCAACTTTTAAAACAAATTGATGAAGCCATACTTCCCCTTGATTACCAAAAGGTTCAACTATATGAATTTGTTCTGCCACAACATTTAGCCCCATGTTCTGTAACATTGGCATAATTTCAGAGAGATTTAATCCCTCTAGGTGATAAATTTTTAATTGAGCTAAATTAACTTTTCCTTCAATACTTGGGCTAATCTTAAAAATTATTTTTTTGCTCTCTACAACAGAAGATATATTTTCAATATCCTCAATAATGGTTTTGCTATAATTTGTCTTTTCTTGGTAAGAAACAGGGAATGCTAATTGGAATTTTGCAAAAACATCTAGAGCTTTATGTTTAGGATATTCTTTCAATAACAACTTTTTTAAAGAACTATCCCAAGGCCTTATTACAGAGCGAAGATCTTTTTCTATTTGAGTAAGATCTGCGGTGTTAATATTAGCATCTTTAGAATCTATTATAAAAGAATAGTAACATAACCTAGAGGAATTAATTTGAGCAAAAGAATGGCTAATTATAGGACCATATTCAAAAGTCAAATTAGCTTTAAGCTTCTTCACATTTTCAGAGTTTGCCAATTCCGTTGGCAAAAACAGTAAACAGCTTAAATGCCCCCCTCTTTTGCGTAAAAACACTCTTAATTCAGCGGCAAATAATAAGGCATATATCTCCATTACCAGGGGATATAACTCCTCAGATGAAATTTCAAATAATTCATCTCTAGGCAAGGCTTCAATAATAGAAACTAACTCTTTTCCTGCATAGCTATGTGGACTAAAATTTGCCTTTTTTAGAACAAAACGTAATTTATCGCTGATAATGGGAATTAACGTGGCGCTTTGATAATATAAAATAGAAGTAAATAAACCTATAAAGATAGAGGCGTTTTTTATATTTCCTTTTTTATCTAAAGTTTTTATACATAAACAGTCAAGAATAGCATCACGATGCACAACAGAAGCTTTGTTTAATTTACTAATAGAAATAAGATTTTTATCTTCAAAAAAGCCAGAATCAAAAACCACCTCATCTATATCTTCATCAAATTGATCTGGAGCAAGCCTTAAAATCCCTAAAGCAGAATCTTCAACTTTTGTTTTTTTATGATTAAAACTATATTCCACAGCTCCTAAGAAAACAAAATACTTATCTCGCACCTTTTCAAGGAATTCTTTTTGCTCATAATGCAACTTCTCTTCTTCAAGATAAGGAGCTTTATCAAATGCATCTATATGCATCTGTAACTTGTCTAAGGTTTTTCTCCAATCGTAAACTGCAGCTTCAACCAAAGAAAGAATAGAATTAAGTTCTGTTTCCACTTTTACAGCAATATCTTCAGTTAATGCATGAGAGGTTAGAATCTGAATTATAATCTCTTCTTCACCATCTTTAGCTAATGCCTCATCAATTGATAATAATTTTCCATCTCCATCTCTACTAACAAAGATAGTAGGATGAGCCGCTCTATCTACAGATATATCTAGTCTGTTAAGCAAACACATGGCTGAATCAAATATGAAAGGCATATCACGACTTAATATTTCAATAATTGTATAATCGTCATCAGCGTCTTCACCAGAGCTTTGATATAGCTTTACTTTTGCTTTCGAAGTGTCATGTCTCTGAAGAAAATTGAAAGCATTTCTCACAAGATCTGCATATAATCTATAGTCACTTTCTTTGAGATTTAGCATAGGAATTGTTGCATAAAACTTGCGTATAAACGTTTCTTCAAGTTTACAAGCTTGAAGAATGTTTATAATTTTTGTAATATGGTGATGATTCTCACCATAAAGATGCTGCATTGTGAAGTCATATTTTTCCATATTGTATGCTCTTTAATGTTTATATATTTATAATAACCATATGCTTAATGACAAAAAAACAATCTTTGCTCTTGCCACACCTCCTGGAAAATCAGGGGTTGCCATCATCCGTATCTCAGGCCCTAATGCCTTTAGCTGTATAAACCAACTAACAAAAAAAGATCCTCCCAAAGCACGACAGGCAACTTTGAGGAACATAATTAATCCTATCACTAATCAGCTCATTGATAAAGCGGTAATATTAACTTTTTCTTCCCCAAATAGCTTTACAGGTGAAGATGTGGTTGAATTACATATTCACGGTAGTAAAGCAATCATCAATCTTCTCGTAAAAATTTTAGCTGGTTTTACAAATTTTCGCTTAGCTAATCCTGGCGAGTTTTCAAAGCGCGCTTTCTTGAATGGCAAAATGGATTTAACCGCTGCAGAAGGTCTGGCAGATTTAATTGAATCAGAAACTATAATCCAGCAGCAGCAGGCCATGAGGCAAATGCAAGGAAATTTAGCAAATTTATATGAAGATTGGAAACTCAAGCTAATTCATGTCTTGGCTCTAATCGAAGCTTTTCTTGACTTTCCAGAAGATGATATTCCAAATGAAGTAATAGACCAGGTTAATAACGAGGTAACTCTTTTAAAAAAAAATCTAGAGTCTCATTTAAATGACAATAATCGAGGCGAAATTCTTCGTCGAGGAATTCATGTGGCCATTTTAGGCGCACCTAATGTTGGTAAATCTAGTTTACTCAATTATTTAGCAAAAAGAGATGTGGCTATTGTTTCAAGCATCGCTGGGACCACCAGAGATATCATAGAAGTTCATTTAGACTTAGCGGGATATCCTGTAACCATAGCAGACACTGCAGGAATTAGAGAAAGTGAAGATATAATAGAAAGAGAAGGCATTGATAGGGCTCATATGAAAGCTGAAAATGCAGATATAAAAATTGTTATAATGGCAGCCAATGATAAAAAAAGTCTAGCCCCAGAAATATCTGCAATAATGGATAAAAACACCATCATAGTTATTAATAAAATAGATCAAGATTCTGTTGTAAAGCATGAAGATGCTATTGAAATATCAGTTAAAGAAAATTTAGGACTAGATTTATTTTTAGAGAAATTATCTTCAGAAATTTCTAATAAATTCTCTCCCTCTTCTGATCCAATAATCACCAGAGAACGTCATCGCCGTTACTTAAATGATTGTTTAGAGAGCCTAAATTGCTTTACACTGGACAATCAATTAGAACTTGCCTGTGAAGATTTGCGCCTGGCTGCCAGAGCTTTAGGACAAATAGTTGGAAATATTGACGTTGAAACCATATTAGATGAAATATTCATCAAGTTTTGTATAGGAAAATAACCTCCATCATAATCATATACGCTAGAAATTAGCTCATTTATAAATGGAGGCTATAAAAATAACAAAAACATAATCAAAGATAACTCCAGCTATTTTAAATATAGCATCACAACTCTCGAAAACCGTTAGGTTTTCAAGAATCCAGAAAAAACTCTATTAGAGACTCTTTGATCTAATTCATCTTCTTTTTATTGCTCAGTTTAAGCTTTCATAACCATCATATCTATTTTCCATCTTTATCTCTTATCCTTAGCCACTACCTTCCCTTAATTCACCTACCTTCTTCCGTCATCCTTGCCCTTCTTCGTCGCCATTGTGCCCCCTCTTCCGTCACCCTTGGCACACCTCCTTCTTCCGTCACCCTTGGCCCGAAGGGCCGAGGGCCCAGCAAACCTAAAACCAGAATCCAGGACAAACAAACAATAAAAAGGGAACATACAGTATCGTAAAATTAACAATCCATACCATTGTTAAGCTTAAGTTAATGAACTTGACATTTTGCCCCTAATAGCTTATATTCCATTGATTATTCTTTAAAGTTTTAAGCTCTTATGACAAGTTCCTATGACGTGATTATTATTGGCGGTGGACATGCAGGTGTTGAGGCTGCTTCTAGCGCTGCTAGGTCTGGTGCTAATACTTTACTCATCACATTAAAGCAAGATAATCTTGGTGAAATGTCCTGTAATCCTTCCATTGGAGGAGTTGCCAAGGGAATAATTGTTAAGGAAGTGGATGCCCTTGGTGGAGTAATGGCTAGAGCCATTGATAAGGCAAGCATTCATTCTAAGATTTTAAACGCCAGCAAAGGTGCGGCAGTGCATGGCCCGAGGGCCCAGGCTGATCGAGTTTTATACCGTAAAGCTGTGCAGTCTATTCTTTCGGCAACTAAGAATCTTGAAATTAAATATGCTTCAGTTGAGGATCTTGTTGTTGAAAACGAAGAGGTTAAAGCTGTTATTTTAGCAGATGGAGAGAAGATTTTTTCTTCTAAAGTTATTCTAACAACAGGAACTTTCTTAAATGGCTTGATTCGAGTTGGCTCTACAAAAATTCCAGCAGGTAGAGCAGGCGAAAACCCGTCCATTGGTTTAGCAAATACTTTAAAAAGAATAGGTTTTAAGCTTGGTCGATTGAAGACTGGCACTCCTGCTAGGCTTGATGCTAGTAGCATTAATTGGGCGGTTTTAGAGAAGCAGCCGGGCGATAATCCTCCTAAGCCTTTTTCAAGTTTTACTGATAAAATAGAACTGCCACAAATTGATTGTTATATCACCCATACTAATGAGAAGAGCCATCAAATTATCATGGACAATGCTCATAATTCTCCTATGTTTCAGGGGGAGTTTGAAGGGAATGGTCCGCGCTATTGCCCTTCAATTGAAGACAAGATTACTCGTTTTGCTCACAAGAAATCGCATCAGATTTTTCTTGAGCCAGAAGGTCTAGATAGTAATGTTATCTATCCTAGCGGAATTTCCACTTCTTTGCCGGAAGAGGCTCAGTTAGAGTTTCTTCGTACAATTTTGGGACTTGAGAATGTTAGGGTATTAAAATATGGCTATGCTATAGAATATGATCATGTTCATCCAAGCGAGATAAAGCCAACCCTGGAAACCAAAAAGATTAAAGGTTTGTTTTTGGCGGGACAAATTAATGGTACAACCGGCTATGAAGAGGCGGCGGGCCAGGGATTGGTTGCAGGGTTAAACGCCGGGTCATCAGAAAGTTTTATTCTTGACAGATCTCAAGGATACATTGGCGTCATGATTGACGATCTAATAACTTTTGGTGCGTCAGAGCCCTATAGGGTGCTCACTTCTAGGTCTGAATATAGACTGTCCTTAAGGGCAGACAATGCCGATTTGCGACTTTCACATATGGCTATATCAAGAGGTCTTTTGTCTTCTGATCAAGTAGAGATATTTAAGAAAAATTTATCTTTGTTGAACGAAGGAAGAAATAAGCTTCAGCAATTAACTGTTACTCCAAGTAAGCTATCTTCCTATGGAATTAATATTGCTCAAGATGGAGTGCACAAATCAGCCTTTAGGCTTTTGGCTTATCCAAATATTGGCTTTAGAGATGTTCTTAAAGTTTGGCCAGAATTAGACTTTATCCCAGAATATATTAGGCCTAGGCTTGTTACTGAAGCCAAATATCAATTTTATTTAGTAAGACAAAGCGAAGACATCAAGCTTTTTAAAGAGCATGAATCCATGCAAATTCCAGCTGATATAAATTACAACTTGATTGAGAGTCTTTCTAATGAAGCAAAAGAAAAGCTCAATGCCAGCAAGCCTTTTAGCATAGGGGCGGCTAGTAGAGTAGCTGGGGTGACTCCAGCAGCGGTTGTGTCTTTGGTTGTTTATTTAAGGAAAGAGTATGGATTATAAAAATGCTCCACGTGGAGCAATTGAGAAATATATAGAATTGCTTCTAGCTTGGAATGAAAAAATAAATCTAGTGTCAATTAGAAACAAGCAGGAGCTTGTAGATAGACATATCTTGGATTCGTTGCAGCTTACAAATTACATAAAAGAATCAGAGATTGTTTACGATATAGGTTCTGGGGCTGGCTTCCCGGGGTTAATGCTTTCTTTTGCTGGAATTAAGGAAGTGAATCTTGTTGAGAAAGTAAAGAAAAAAGCTGATTTTCTAGCTGTAGCAAGGTCTATCTCAGAAAACAAAGTGAACATTCATAACAAAAATGTTAAAGAAATGAAGGTGGATAAATGTGATGTGATAACAGCTAGAGGGCTTGCAAGTTTAGACAATGTTCTTTCTTTAACTGAAGGAATAGCTAAGAAAAACACAAGGTATATCCTGCTGAAGGGAAAAAATATTCGAGATGAAATAAAAAAGGCTTCAGAAAAATGGAGTTTTCAGTATATAATACATAAAAGCCAAACCTCCGAAGATGGGGGCGTTTTAGAGTTAAGACATAATGATAAAAAATGTTAAAATTATTGCAATTGTCAATCAAAAAGGTGGGGTTGGAAAAACAACCACTGCAGTAAATTTAGCTACAGCTATGGCTGCAATTGACCATAAAGTTTTGCTAGTTGATCTTGATCCACAGGGAAATGCTAGCACAGGAATGGGATTTGATAGAGACAAAAGAGACTTAACAGTCTATGATTTGTTAGTGGAAAAAACTCCAGCAAAGAAAGTTATAAAATCTAGCGAAATTAACAATATAGATGTTGTAGTGGCTACCGTTGACCTTTCAGGGGCTGAAGTGGAGTTGGTGGAAGAAAAGGGCAGAGAGTTTGTTTTAAAAGATAGATTAGCCCCGGTTATTGATCAATATGATTACATTTTTATTGATTGCCCGCCATCTCTAGGTCTTTTAACGGTGAATGCATTAGTAATAGCAAAGTCAGTTTTAATACCGTTACAATGCGAATTTTTTGCCCTAGAAGGGTTAAGCCATCTATTAAAAACTATCAATTTAGTTCAGAAAAAGCTCAATCCAAGGCTGTCCATAGAAGGTGTATTACTAACTATGTATGACAGGCGTTATAATTTAACCACCCAAGTAGAAGATGATGTTAGGGGATATTTAGGTGACGCGGTGTTTAACACAATCATTCCTAGAAATGTTCGAGTTTCTGAGGCTCCATCGCATGGAAAGCCAGCAATT
Organism: Rickettsiales bacterium; assembly: GCA_025210695.1. NCBI lineage: Bacteria > Pseudomonadati > Pseudomonadota > Alphaproteobacteria > Rickettsiales > Rickettsiales bacterium. The sequence goes on along the minus strand of JAOARE010000008.1, from coordinate 103,530 downwards.
ATTTATGATGTAAGATGCGCAGGGTCTTTAGCATATATAGAGTTAGTTAAAGAAATTCTAGAAAAAGAGGAAAAATCATGAGATCAAGAGGTTTAGGCAGAGGACTTTCAGCTCTTATAGGAGATACAGACAAAGAAAATGAAAGATTAAGTGAAGTGTTAATATCAGATATTTTTCCTAATTCTAGTCAGCCAAGAACTGATTTTAAATTAGAAGAGCTTGAAGAGCTGCAAAATTCAATCGCTCAAAATGGAGTATTACAGCCAATTCTAATTAGGCCTGTAGATTTTGGTAAATATAAACTTATTGCCGGAGAGAGAAGATGGAGAGCTTCTAAGGCCCTGGGATTAGCTTATATTCCAGCAATTATTAAGAATGCAGATGAGCTAAAGTCTTTAGAGTTGGCTTTGATAGAGAATGTTCAGCGTGAAGATTTATCTGCATTAGAAGAGGCCGAAAGTTATAGCAAACTAATAAAGGAATATGGTTATAGCCAAGAAAAATTGGGCACTGTGGTTAGTAAAAGCAGAAGCCATATAGGCAATTTAATCAGGCTACTTAGCTTACCAGATGGGGTGAAGAAGCATCTTAAAGATGGCTCAATAAATGTGGGACATGCTAAGTTACTAATGAATGTTCCAAATGCTGAAGAAATTGCCGATCAAATTATAAAAAATGACCTTAACGTTAGAGAAACTGAGCAGCTAATTAAATCGACAAAACAGAACTCAAGAATTCCCAAGCCTTCTGGTAAAAAATATATACAACATATGGGAGATGATTACGATTTATTAGCCATTGAGAAGGCGCTTAATGCTTCTCTTGGAGGGCAGATAAAAGTTAAGGTTGATTGCCATAACGATGGAGCCAAAGTATCATTATTTTGTGATGGATTAGAAGAACTGGATTTGATTATTAGAAAGCTAACTGGTTCTATAAAATAACTATGAATAGTGTATTTAGGCTAAGCAATATGGGGGCTATAATATCTTCTCCACCATTGGTTGGTAATTTTATTTCTATGTCTGTTCTTTTTGCTTCAACTCTATTTCAGAATCAAGAATACCACCATAAGTTTGTTGTTGATTATAAATATGCAGTTCGTTCTATAGCTTTTACTAAGCTAATTATTAGTGGTGCTATGATTGGTTATTCCTTAAGAGATGGTGATTTATACCATAAAGGTGAGGAGCAAAAATGCTTCAAAGAATCCCAAGAAATTCCTTGTTATGATTCAGATAAAGTGAGCAGTTGTTTATTAGGGGAAGTTTTGGCATTTGATGCAGTGCTTGATTTATCACTTAAAATTCATTTAAGCGATATATTTATAATTTAGACCTATTCACAGTAATCAGCACTCGATTCGCCAAAGAAAGTATTATGGATTAAGTAAATTGGAGCTATAATTGAGCAAGCAGCAATGGACTCGTAATTATCAGATTTATAATCAAGAAAACAATTTACTCCTGCAATTATAGTTGCGGTTTTTAAAATGGACTTACTAATAGGATAATTAAAGTTTATAACCATCCCTATCATTGTGAATGCTAGAGCCTTTTCAGCACCACGATATATATCTGTAAAGATCATAATTGCCCTCCTATGTATCTTTCACAAAACTTCTTATCTTTAAACATCGTACAATCAAATATTGACTGGTTTAGTTCTTGCGTATCGCCACTTTCCATTATTTAATAATAGCTTATATTAATATTTATAAAAAGGAGTTTTATTAGCGCCTCAACTTTTAGCGAATAACAAATACTAAATTTTGTTTTTTAAGAGAAGTCGGTTCTGCTTAACCTATTTTTCAGGACTTTTTTCCAATCGGTCACTTCATAAACATGTTCTAATTTTAGATCTAGCAATTCGAAGGGGCCGTATTGGATACGGATAAGTTTATTAATCCTAAGATCAAAATGATTGAGAATATTACGAATTTCTCGGTTTTTTCCTTCTGTTATGGTTAAGCGAAGCCAGTGGTTTTGCGGGCCTTTATGCTCTAATTCAATTTTTACTGGGCGATAAGTTACGCCATCTATGGTGATTGGTTTTGATAATTCTTTTTTTATTAGAGGGAAATTAAGCTGACCAAAAACCCTAACCATATATACACGTTTGAAATTATTTTCTGGAAGCTCTAGCTTTCTGGCCAATTCTCCATCATTGGTTAAAAGCAGAAGACCTGAGGTGTTTTTATCTAACCTCCCCACAGAAATGACTCTTTCATTGATGGGGAGATTATCAAAGATTGTTTCCCTTCCTTGATCATCTTGATGGGAAACTATTAGCCCAAATGGCTTATGGTATAACCATAATTTACTTTGGGGCTTTTCTAAAGAATATCCATCAACTTTAATGCCCTTCATACTGGTGAATTTAAGCGCAGGAGTTTCAATTACTTCTCCTTTATAAGTTACTCTACCTTCGGTGATAAGTCTTTCAGCTTCTCGTCTGGAGCAAATTCCAGCTCTGGCAATGATTTTAGCGATTCTCTCTTCAGCCATAAAACAATAATTGATTAGTTAATTAGCTGTATTTTATCTGGATTCTTAAAATTTACTAGCATAAAGTTTAAGGATGGATTCCACGCTATTCGGTTAACACCTCATAGCTCTGAATGACGGAAGGTGGGAGGGAGATGGACGCCTAATTGCGTCATTCTTGTCAAACAACAGTTTGACGAGAATCCAGTTGGGTCTGGTTTTGCCTTAGGTTCCACTGGGAACATTTAAAAGAAAATAGCTCTTTGATTCCTGGATTCCACGCTAAACTTGCAGTTTAGCTCTGAATGACGAAGGGGGATGAACGGCACCTAATTACTCCTTATAGCGACTAAAGCATAAAATGTTAACCTTTTGTTTATTAATTTGTAATATTATTTTTTCTATTATGAAATTTTTAATTAAGAGAGTCGTTTATGAAAGGAACTGAAGCTACTAAAAAAGAAGAATTTGAAAATGCTTGTAAAGGATATCGATCGAATCTTCAGAAAATTGAATTTGCTCTAGAAGAGCAAGCGAGACTACAGAAAATGTCTACATCGCTAATGCAACAAAAATTACTGCAAGAAAAAAAAGAAGAACTTGTTACAGCACGCGAGGAGTTAGTCACAAAGAAGCAAAATGCGATAAATGCAGCTATCAAACTAGCTAAATTCTTGGGATATAAATCTCAAAACTCTAGATTAGATAGCTCCAAAGAGCTAACAGATGGAATGAGAAATTTTATTATTGACAAAAAAATAAATCTCGATTCAAAAGCACTCCTCTTTATAACTAATTTTCATAAGGAAAAAGAAAAAACTCTTACAGAGCAAATACCAAAAACTGCTGCTATTTCTCTAGCAGATCCAGCAAAATTATCTAACGAAAAAATTACTGAAATAAATAATTTTCTTGAAGAGAACAACATATATAAAGCTGCTCAATTAATGCAAGGAAAAGAAATATATAGAGGAGAAGAAATATCTCAATACCCCGCTATAGCGGATCAAAAAATTAAAGCCCTAAAAGACTCAAAGGACCCAAAGGACGAAGAGAAAATAGATCTGATGGTGAAAGAAGCTAGAGGACCAAATGAAAAAGACTTAAAGGAAGCAAATAAAGTGCTGCGGGAATATCAAAAAGCAATTGATAAGGTGGCTCCTCCAATAAAAATAATAGGAAAAAAGCACGATCAACATGACAATCTTAGAAATATGGCTAAAAACATAGGTAAAACCTTAGGAAAAGATAGCTTGAGAAGCAGAGCAGCTCAAAAGGCTAAATCAATGGCTAGCAAAATGAGAGAAAGGAAAACCAGAGCAGTTCAAAAGGCTAAATCAATGGCTAGCAAAATGAGAGAAAAACTTAGCTCAATACAAAGTACCGCTGTATCCACGGTTAGAGGACAAAAAAGAAAAGTAGATAAAGGCATGAGAAGATAGTAATGAATTAGACAAAAGGTCTAATGTTTTATTTATACTGGATTCCACGCTATTCGGTTAACACCTCATAGCTCTGAATGACGAAAGGTGGGGGGAGGTTAACACCTCATAGCTCTGAATGACGGAAGGTGGGAGGGAGGTTAACACCTCATAGCTCTGAACGACGAGAGGAGAAAGGCCGATGGCTAATTACATTGGAAAGAGGGGTGACGACTAATTGCTCTTAGCTAATGGGTAAAGATTACCCTTAGACGATAAATTGCGTCATTCTTGTCAAACAACAGTTTGACGAGAATCTAGTTGGATCTGGTTTTGCCTTAGGTTCCACTGGGAATATTTAAAAGAAAGATGAATTAGCCCCAAGGCTCTAATATAGTTCTTTGATTCCTGGATTCCACGCTAAACTTGCAGTTTAGCTCTGAATGACGAGGGGATGACCGGCGGCTGATTACTCTTAGGCGACGCATGGGAAGAGAGGAGGAGGGTTGGAGAGGAAAATTTAAGTTAACTAGGAGATTTCTAAGTTCTAAGCGGGTTTAACAACTGCATCTGGTTCTCTGATATATAGCGGATCTAAATCGCTATATAATTTGTTCTTCCAGAAGAATTCTGTGGCTTCAGCTAAATTTTTTGCATTAGGTTTATCCATAGGGGCAGTTTTAAGCGAATCTTTTGCAAGTAATTTAGGTTCTGTTAAATGATGCAATTGAGCGTCAAATTTTTGATAATAAACCTGATCTCTCCTGGCATCTAAAACCACTTCTATTTCTCCCTCAGAGCGCTCTTTTAAAGCCTTATAAGCCAATACTTGAAAGTTGGAAAGCGAAATCACCTGAGCTTTAATTCCCATCTTTATTCCTAAAGCAGCTGCTAAACCAATTCTAACTCCGGTGAAAGAACCTGGTCCATTAGTTACGCTGATTAGATCTATATCAGATAGTTCTAAATTAGCTTTTTTTAAAACCTCTTCTATAAGCGAAAATAATTTTTCTGCTTGTTGAGAACTCTCCATAGTCGTATTATAAGCTAATAACTTATTATCGTCCATTATGGCAACCGAAGCTAAATTATTGCTAGTATCAAAAGAAAGGATTTTCATTGCAAGTTACTCAAACTATTTTTAATGAATATGACATAAGAGGATTAGTGGGTAAAGAATTAAATTCTGAGACTGCTTATAAACTTGGTAAATTATTTAGCCCTGAAACTATTATTGTGGGGAAAGATAATCGCCCTTCTTCAAAGGAATTGGTGGATGGATTTATTAAAGGACTGATGGATTCAGGCTGTGAAGTGCTTGAACTAGAAGGAATATCTTCTTCACCATTATTATATTTTGCTCATTTATATTTAAAAACAAAAGGGGCGGTGATGATTACCGGATCGCATAATCCATTAGAATATAATGGCTTTAAATTTATGTTAGATGCTAAGCCCTTTTATGGAGAGAATTTAAAAAATATAATTAATAATCCTATGATTGAAGGCACTGGTTCGCATCGTTTAGTCAATTTAGACAATGAATATAAAGAGGCATTACTTAAAAACGTAAAAATGGATAACTCTTTTAAAATAGCTTGGGAATGTAATAATTCCGCTATAGGGAGATTTTTAAAAATTCCTGGAGAGCATTTTGTTTTAAACTCTAAACTAGATGGAAATTTTGTTCATCTTCCTCCTGATCCTTGTATTGAAAAAAACTTATACCAAATTAAAGAAATTATTGCAGATAAATCCTGTAACTTCGGTTTTGCCTTTGACGGAGATGGAGACAGATTGGTTTTTATAAAAGGTGATGGTGAGGTTTTAAGCGGTGATCAATTAATTTATCTATTGGCTTTATCTTTGAAAAATGAAAAAAACAAAAAAATTCTTATTGATGTTAAAGCCAGCCAAATATTGATAAATAGTTTAGAAGAGCAGGGCTTTGAAGTTATTCTTGCGCCAAGCGGTCATTCGCTTATGAAAACAAGGATAATAGAAGAAAATGCCATTTTTGCTGGAGAATTAACAGGGCATTTCGTTTTTAATGATTCAAGGTTTTGGATAATAGATGATGCATTATATGCAGCTTTTAGACTCATTGAATATTTGCAAGACAATCCAATTATTGAGCTGCCCTTGGCGCAAATTAGAAAAGAGTTTAAGCTACCAAAAAATCCCAATCTAGATCCACAAATATATAGCCCTAAAGGATTACGCAAAGATTATGATGGAGGATTCTTTTTAATTCGGGCCTCCAATACTGAAGATTATATTTTAGTTAAATATGAAGCTATGAATGAGAAAATAGCTAATATAATAAGGTTAGATCTAGAAAATTCTTTAAAAGAAATAGATTCTTAGCACCCCTCGCTTTTTCCTGAATGCTTTGCTGATATGGGTGCCCCCAGTGGAGGACTTCTTAAGCGTAGTGATATGTATTAGAATTGGAAAAATTATCTTCTATTTCAATCAATAAATTTTCTGTGAGATCTTCTGCCTTATTTCCTTTCTTAGCTTTTTGTGCTGACGATTTCTTTTTCATATATGAAGATTCCTATCAATATTAACTAGATTTTGGCTGTGGGTTTATAAAATTACGAAAATCTGCTCCACTTGGTTTTTGAAATACTTCTAAACCAAATTCAGGCAGCACTGTAAATAAATGATTGAATATTTCTGCTTGTATATCTTCATGAGCAACCCAACCAGTGTTATTAGTAAAACAATAAATTTCAATAGGCAGTCCTTGTCCCTGGGTAGAAACCTGACGGACTAAAATGGTCATATCTTGATGTATACCAGTATTAGATTTAAGATATTTTTTTGTATATTCACAAAAAGCTGCAACGTTAAGAATTCCTAAAGAGCCTTTAGGTTGTTTTTGGCTAAAATATTCTTTAAGAAAGTTTATTTTTTTCAAATTCTGTATCTCATCTTTAGAAAGACAACGAACAGTATTCTGATTTAAATTAAGAACTCTCTTTATTCTTCTTCCACCTGATTCTTCCATTGCTCTCCAATTTTTAAATGGATCTGTAATAAATTTACGAGTAGGAAGTATGGTTATAGTATTATCCCAATTTTGAACTTTTACCGTGTGCAAAGCTATGTCTATAACTTCTCCATCTGCATTTAAACTAGGCATTTCTACCCAGTCTCCAACTCTTATCAGATCACCCGAAGAAATTTGAATACTTGCAACAAATGAAAGTAAAGTATCCTGAAAAACTAACATTAAAACAGCAGCCATTGCTCCCAAACCAGAAAGTAATATAACAGGGGAACGATTTATCAATTCAGCAATAATTAGAATTGTTGTAATTATGGATATAATAAGTTTAACCAACTGAATATATCCTTTTATAGAATGAGCTTTCCTTCCAAATTTATTACGATATATTACATTCAACACGTCAAGGATAGAGCTAAGGGTGATTGCTATTATTAGCAGTACCAAAGATCTAGCTACATTATCAATGATCTTCTCAAGCACATCAGGAAGGCCAGGTATGACCTTTGCCCCCCATATAATAATGGCTAAGGGAACAATTTTAATAAAATGAAGGATGATTTCATGTATATTTAAGGATTTTTTTTGAATGGCCTCAGTGGGAATGTTTCTTTTTGCAATTTTTAAAATAATTTTTTCAAAAATTCTATTTACTGCCCAAGCAAATAAAATGAGAAGAATTACCTCAGTTAATGTAACTAACCAAGGAAAATTCTTCATAGCTAAAGCATATTCTTTATATACCATTGAAAATATATCCACCATCAACCTCTACTATAGATTTATTTCTAAGTGCAAAAACAAACTTATAGTATTTAGTTAATATTAGGACATGTCAACCTTTATAGAAAAATATGCTTATTTGCAAAGACAGTCTTTGAAAGATCCCTTGCATTTTGTTTGGCTATATATTTTTAAATTATTCTTTGAAGATTTAGCTTTACCATCTAGCATTAATTTGGTTTGGTCAAATAAAGATTTTATAAATAGATCGCTATCATTAAGAGCAGGGATACGAATATAAGGCTTCTTACATTTTTCTTCAAATAATTCTTTATATTCAATATCAAGCTCAACTAAGGTTTCAGAATGTTCAGAAACAAAAGCTATTGGCACCACCACTACAGCTATATTTTCTTCGGCAGCTTTTTTAAGCTCATCTTCCGTGGAAGGGCCTATCCATTTTAATGGGCCAACTTTACTTTGATAGCATACAACATAATCTGTTTTTGGAGCTAATTCTTTTACTACAGCTTTTACAGTTTCTTCAACTTGGTATTGATAAGGGTCTCCTTGTTTTATAATTTTTTCAGGAAGACCATGAGCTGAAAATAAAATTCTATATTTTTCCTTAGGAAGATTTTTACTAATTAATTCTGCATGAGATTTTATAAAATTAGGATCCTTAAAATAACAACAAGTGGTTTTTAAATTAAAGTTCTTCATTAGATTAGAAAACTCATCTAAAGAAGACTTTGTGGTGGTGGTTGAAAACTGAGGATAAAGAGGAAGAAGAAGTATTTCATCTGGAGCATAAACTTTTATTTTTTTTGCAATTTCACTGGCAAATGGGTGCCAATAACGCATAGAAACGAATACCTTAAACTCATCCTTAAGTTTTTTATTTAATTCTATTTCAAGAGATTTAGCTTGTTTGTTAGTGGCAGAAAGAATCGTGGATTTTCCTCCCATTTGAGAATAAATCTCTTTCGCTGTTTTTTCTCTTCTTGAAGAAATTAATTTTGCTAGCAACCATCTAAATGGGTTAGCTAACCTAATAATTGCCGGATCATAAAATAAATTAAAAAGAAATTCTTTAACAGAAGATAATTTATCAGGACCACCTAAATTTAAGACCACTACCGCTATTTTTTTTGTCATCTTGCACTACCTTTAACATGGTTTACTAAAAATTCTACGTTTTCTGGAGGGATATTGGGAATAACTCCATGCCCTAGGTTAAAAATAAATTTTTCTCCTTTCATAGAGCTTAAAATTTGATCGACTCTTCTTTTTATAAAATCCTTTGATTGACTTAACAAAACCAGAGGATCTAAATTTCCTTGGATAATTTTTCCATTATTATGCTTTCTTATCCAATCTAATGACATATATTGATCAATTCCAATAGCCTGACAATCCACTTCTTGACAAAATTTTTCATATTGTAAACCACTCATTCTAGGGAAACAAATAATTGGTATCTCAGGATAGACTGCTTTAACCTTTTCAATGATTCTTTGAGTTGGTTTTATAATTAAATTTTCGTAATCTTCACCAATTAACATTCCAGCCCAACTATCAAAAATTTGTAATACCTCAACTCCCGCCTTTACCTGGTTAATTAAATGTTGTGAGATATTTTCTACTAAATGATCTATTAACATTTCAAAGAATTTTTTATCATTATAATAAATAGGTTTTATTACCGATAAATCTCTAGACAATTTTCCTTCCACCATATATGAAGCTATAGTCCAAACTGCTCCAGAAAAACCTATTAAAGCTATATCTTTAGGCAATTGCTCTTTAGTTTTTTTTATTGCCTGATAAACAGGGGATAATTTATTGTTATCCTGTTTATTTAAGGCTAATTCTAAAGATTCTTTAGTTTGAATTTTTTCTAAAATAGGGCCATGATTTTCTTTAAAGTCTACTTTCACCCCCATAGCGTCTGGAACAACTAAAATATCTGAAAATATTATTGCTGCATCAAGCTTAAATCTTCTAATTGGCTGAAGTGTAACTTCACAAGCTAAATCTGAATTATAACATAAATCTAAGAACCCCTTTGTTTCAGATCTAACTTTTCTATACTCAGGCAAATATCTTCCTGCTTGTCTCATTAACCAAATGGGGATATCTGTAGTTTTATTATTTCTGTTAAAAGTTTCCAAGATAGATTTAGACATATAATATATATTTTCTTTTTTTAAGAATAGTAGTTGTTAGTAGGATACTGTATAATGTGGATAAAAATAAATCAACAGAGTTATCCACAGATATTGATATTTCAAATATTATGCTAAAAAAGTATATTTTAAAAGGCTTCCAATGATATAATAAAAAAAACATTCACAATATCCACATAGATTAAAAATAAATTATTAACATGTGTAATCTGTTTGTAGTAATATGTAGTGAAAATTGTTAGCAACTTTGTAACATAATTATACAAAGGGATTTACAGTGAGTTATACAGTTATTTATTCACAAGAGACAAAACAATGAAAAAAACAGTTCATATATATTTAGTATCAGATTCTACAGGTGAAACAGTTTTAAGTGTTGCTAGATCTTCCTTGGCTCATTTTGATGGGGTAAGAGTGGAAGAACATTTATGGTCTTTGGTTAGAACAAAAGGGCAAATAGACAGACTTGCTAAGGCATTAGAAAAAGATCATGGAATTGTAATGTTTACTATGGCTAACGATGAGTTAAAAGAATATTTAAGTGAAATTTGCTCTAAACTACATATATTAGCTATACCTGTTTTATCTGAAGTTGTTAAATCTTTATCTGGATATTTAAAAATAAAAGCTATCAATCACTCAGGAAGACAGCATGCTCTTGATGAAGAATATTTTAAAAGAATGAATGCAATTAATTTCTCTTTGGCTCATGATGATGGTCAAATTAGCATGGATCTTGAGTCTGCTGATATTATCTTAATTGGTCCATCAAGAACTTCAAAATCTCCAACTTCAGTTTATTTGGCATATAGAGGGTATAAAACAGCAAATATACCATATGTACTTGGACAAAACCTTCCAGATTCACTAAAAAAAATGGAAAAGACATTGGTAGTGGGATTATTAATTAACCCAGAAAGATTGGTGGACATTAGAAAAAATAGATTAGTTAATATAAATGATATTAGTAATCATGGTTATGTAGATCATGATTTAGTTTATCAAGAATTGGCAGAGGTCAAAAAAATATATAAACAGAATAATTGGCCAATTATTGATGTAACCAGAAAATCAGTTGAGGAAGTGGCTGCTAATATTATAACAATTTATAATCAAAGGAATTCCTTATAAATATGATAGTGATAGGTTTAACTGGATCAATAGCAACTGGAAAAAGCTTTGTTGCGGATATATTTAAAGAGAAAAATATGGCCGTATTTGATTCTGATTTTGAGGTTGCTAAGTTATTGGAATCACAAGAAGTTATAAATCTTATAAAGAATTGTTCTAAATTATCTTTAGCAATACTAGACAATAAAGTTGATAAGAAATTATTATCTAAAACAGTCTTTAATGACAAAGAAGCTTTAGATTCTTTAGAAAAGATTTTACATCCTTTGGTGGAAAGAGAAGCTAACGATTTTATAAAAAGCAAAGAATTAGATAAAATTATAGTATTAGAAATACCGCTTCTTTTTGAAAAAAACTATAAAAAATATTGCAATAAAGTTATAACCACATATTGTAGCGAGAGAGTACAAAGAGAAAGAGCTTTATCTAGAAAAAACATAGATAGTGATAGATTTAATTTTATAATAAAACAGCAGATGCCTATCAATCTTAAGGCTTTATTAACTGATTATATTGTTTATACTGAGGTATCAGAAGATTACACAAGAAAGCAGATAGAAGAAATTTTACTTAAAGAGCAGGAAGCTTTATGAAAAGAGAAATAATTCTTGATACAGAGACAACAGGCTTAAAGCCAGAAGAAGGACATAAATTGATAGAAATTTGTGCAATGGAAGTTGTTGATGGAGTTAAAACAGGAAATATATTTCATACATATATAAACCCTAAGAGAGATGTTCCTGAAGGAGCTTTTAAAGTTCATGGAATTTCTACAGAGTTTTTATTAGATAAAAAAGTTTTTTCTGAAATTGCGGCTGAATTTGTTGAGTTTATCAAGGACTCTACTTTGGTGATTCATAATGCAAAATTTGATGTTGGTTTCTTAAATTATGAATTAAAAAAATTAGGACATCCATTGATCAACTTAAATGAAGTGGTGGATACTTTAAGCTTGGCAAGAAGAAAATTCCCAGGATCTCCAGCGAATCTAGATGCCTTATGTAAAAGGTTTAAAATTTCTCTATCAAAGAGAGATAAGCATGGAGCAATAATAGATGTGGAGCTCCTTTATGAAGTTTATCTTCATCTTTTAGAAAAACACCTATTGATTAAAACAGAAAATGATGTGGAGAATAAAGCTAAGGGAGTGATTATTAAAAAGGAGTTTAGAGAAGCGCGTAATTATAATGCTTCTAAGGAAGAATTAGAGGCTCATGCTGAGTTTGTTAAAGCTATAAAAGAGCCAATTTGGAATAATTAAAAGAGATTTTATATGAAAATTTTTAATAAAATTATAGCTATATTACTATGTTGTTTGGTTTTGGGGTGCGCTAAGACAAAAGAGGATAAATTAGCAAATTTAACACCTGAACAGTTATATAGTGATGGAATGGTTTATTTAAAGAAAGGATCATATGCTGAATCTATCAAATATTTTGAAAGAATAGGTCAGGAATATCCTTACTCCACAATAGCAGGAGAGGCTCAGTTAATGGAATGCTATGCTTATTACAAGTTAAGTAAATTTGAATATGCAATTGCAGGCTTAAATGACTATATAAGTTTATATCCAGGAGAGAAAAGTATAGAATATGCTTATTATTTAAAGGCTATATGTTATTATGATCAGATTGTGACTATCAAATTAGATCAGCAAATAACCGAAAAGGCGAAAGATGCATTAACAGATCTTATAAATAGATTTCCAGATAGTGAATATTCTAGGGATGCGAGGTTTAAGATTAATCTGGTGCTGGATCATTTAGCTGGTAAAGAGATGGAAATAGGACGCTTCTATTTACAAAAGGGGGATGTTATTGCGGCGATTAATCGTTTTAAAGTTGTGGTTGATCAATATCAAACTACCACTCACATTGAAGAGGCTTTATATAGATTGTCTATGTGTTATTATAGTTTAGGTGTTAAAGTGCAAGCTAAAAGATATGCTGCGGTTTTAGGAGATAACTATCCAGATAGTAAGTGGTATGAGTATAATTACGAATTTTTAATGGAAGAAAATGCTTCAGTTTCTCAGGATAAATAATTTTCTACTTTTTAAAAAACAGGAGATTTCTTTTAATGGCAATTTTACTGCTATTACAGGAGAGACAGGTTCTGGTAAATCTATGCTTATTAAAGCTTTACGATTTGTATTGGGAGAAAAATTAGATATTACAGATCCTTTAGACGTATCTGTAATTGCTCAATTTAGATTAAATCAAGATAATCAAAATTTAATTCAAATATTAAATGAAAATGATATAGAGATAGAGGATAATGAGGTTATTCTCAGACGAGTATTAAATTCATCTAATAAAGGCAAAGCATTTATTAATGACGTTCCGGTCACTTTAAAATATTTGAAGAAAGTTAGTGAAGAATTAGTGGAGTTTCACTCACAGCATAAACAATTAGAGGCTTTTTCTCAGAGTAATTGCCTTAATATAATTGATCAATTTGCTAATGAAAATATTTTGCTAGAAGAGGTTTCCTCATTTTATCAACAGATTACAAAGTTAAATGCTGATATTGAAGAGTCTTTAAAGGAAAAACATGAATTAGAAAAAAATAAAGAATTCATAGAACATTCATTTAAGGAGATAGAGGCTCTTAATCTTCAAGAAGGTGAAGAATTAGAGTTGATAGGCAAAAAGAAATTATTCAATGATAGAATAAAAATAATCTCTGCAATAGAAGATTTAATCTCTGCTTTTGGTCGGGATGATGGAATTATTCAAAAATTAGTTAGATCGCAAAGAAATTTAAGTAAATTAGAATATAGTGCAGAATTAGATGAAAAAATAGAATCAACAATATTTCATTTAGATGAACTGCAAGCTATGGCAGAATCTAAGTTAAGGGATTTTGATTCTAATGATAGTATAGAAGATATTGAAGAGAGACTTTCTAAAATAAAAGAATTATCTAGAAAATATCGCTGCACATCTGATCAGTTATTGAATATTGGCAAAGAAGAACAAGATAAACTAAGCAAATTAGCTAATATTGAACAATTTATAAAAGAAAAAACCGCAAAAAAAGACGCTTTATTAAAAGAATATTTTATAAAGGCAGAGGCATTGTCGCAGAAGAGAAAACAGGCCGCCAAAAAATTAGAAAGCAGGATTTTAAAAGAATTACAGCAGCTAAAATTAGAACAGGTTGAGTTTAAAATAGAAATTAACTCAGATGAATTAAGACCTATTCACATAAAAGGCATAGATCAAGCTAGTTTCTTAATAAAAACCAATAAGGGATTTTCTTTTGCGGGGATAAATGAGATTGCCTCTGGTGGTGAATTATCAAGAATAATGCTGGCTTTCAAAGTTGCTCTAGCTGAAATTAACCTAAAAACCACCATAATATTTGATGAAATAGATTCAGGAACTGGCGGTGCAGTTGCTCAAACCATTGGCAATAGAATGAAAAAACTAGCAGAAAGTAATCAAATTATAGCCATTTCTCACCAACCACAGGTGGCTTCAAAAGCAAGCCAACATTTATTGGCAGCTAAATCTACAGGAACTATTGCTCAAACGAATATCAATGATTTAAGTTTTGAGGAGAAAACTAAAGAAATAGCCCGCATGCTGGCTGGTATTAATATTACCGAACCAGCTATGCAAGCAGCCTTGAGCCTAATTAAAGAAGAGTGAAATTTTTACAGGTCTAAGCTAGGGGCTTGTATTGCACCGGCTATACAGCTAGTAATAAAATATTACTTGGGATAGTGATTCGTATATTACAACTTTTTACTTAGCGTTACTTCCTGCTGGTTCATACGTTTTAAAGTATTCTAAACCATCAATAGTTTCACCTTTTAGGGTTATTGATCCATATTTAGAATTTTTGTTAATGCTAATTATCATCTTTGTTGTCAGCAAGAAAGATTAGATTCCAATTGAGCTTTGCTTGTGTTAAATAATTAAAAAATTCATCCACATTGACAAAATTCTCTTTTGCTCTATCCTGTTTGTCAATTCCTTTCTGTTTATTTAAAGAGACAAAATATGAATATATTCAAGCTAAAAACTATAAAAGAAGCATTAGAGAATACAGGTAGAAAGAGCGGCTTGACTAAAACTTTGAGCGTTTGGCATCTGCTTTTGCTAGCTTTTGGAGCCATTATTGGTACTGGAATATTTAGTATGACTGGAGTTGCCGCTAGCCAAATGTCTGGTCCGGCGGTGATAGCATCTTATGCAATTGCTGGAGTTACGGCAATTTTTATAGCCTTGGTATATACTGAAATTGCTTCGATGATTCCAAGTTCAGGTGGTGCATATTCATACGCTTTTGTTGCTTTTGGAGAGATTGTTGCTTGGATGGTTTCCTGGATGATGACTCTTTATTTTGTAACATCAGCAGCAACAGTGGCTGTTAGTTGGTCTGGATATATGGTTAGTATGTTAAGCGAGGGAGGTATAGATTTCCCTCTTTATTTAGCTCAATCTCCTGCCCAGGGAGGAATAATAAATTTACCAGCTAGTATTATTTGTTTATTCATTGCGGCGATATTGGTTAGAGGTACTAAAGAAAGTGTTTCTATTACCTTAATATTAGTGGCAACTAAAGTTATTGCTATTGCTTTATTTGTATATGTGGCAATTCCCCATTTTGATGCAACTAATTGGTTTGAACATAATCATCCATTTCAGCCTGATATATTATTAAGCAGCCCTTTTATGCCATTTGGTGTTTCTGGTGTTATGACAGGAGCTGCTTTTGTGTTTTTTGCCTATAATGGCTTTGATGCAATTGCATCCACAGCTGAGGAATGTAAGCGTCCTAAGCGAGATTTAATGATTGCTATATTAGGATCTTTGTCAGTATGTATGATTTTATATATGTTTGTGTCAGCTTTATTAGTTGGAATGGTACCATTTGACTTAATTGATATTAGCAGCCCACTTTCTAGCGCTTTAAGTATCAAGGGGCATAGCATTATGGCATCAGTAATTTCAGCTGGCGTGATTGTTGGTATGTTAGCTGTGATCTTGGTACATCTTTTTGCTTTATCAAGAATCATATTGGCCACTGCAAGAGATGGATTGCTTCCTTCTTTTTTAGCTAAAGTTCATAAAAAATATCGCACTCCTCATATGGCCACTATAACCTTTGGGGTGATTGCCTCTTTTATTGCTGGTTTTGTTCCTTTGGATGTTGTGGGCACTTTGTCAAGTGTGGGAACGTTGTTTTCTTTCATAGTTGTGGGACTGGCTTTAGTTGTACTTCGTCATAAATATCCAAAAGTTAAGCGTCCGTTTAAATGTCCTTGGGTTTATTTTGTCAGTACAATGGGAGTGTTTCTATGTTCTGTTCTGTTGATTGCTGCAATGAAGGAAGTGGGGGTATATGCAATGATTTGGATTGGAACAGGCATTGCTTTTTACTTTACTTATTATACAATAAGAGTAAAGCAATAATAGAGAATCTCTATGGAAAAATTACAGCCCGTTCGTGGAACAAAAGACCTTTTTGGTGAAGATTATGCCAAGCATGAATACATTATAGATAGCGCCAAAAGAACAGCAAGTCTCTACGGATATCAAGGCATTTCAACGCCAATTTTTGAATTTAGCAATGTGTTTAAACGTAGCTTAGGTGAATCTTCAGACGTTGTTGGCAAAGAAATGTATAGTTTTCTTGATAAAGGAGGAGAGGAAATCACTTTGCGTCCTGAATTTACCGCAAGTGTTTGTAGGGCCTATATTTCTAATGGATTTAAACAGTTATTGCCATTAAAATTATTTACTCATGGTCCATTATTTCGTTATGAGCGCCCCCAAAAGGGAAGACAAAGACAATTTCATCAGTTAAATTATGAATTTTTAGGGGCAGCAAGCCCTGAGGTTGATGCAGAAATGATTGCTATGGCAGCATCTTTACTGGATAAAATTGATGTATTGAAACATACTAGCTTAGAGTTAAATTCTTTAGGTTGCGCTCAAACTCGCAAGAACTATCAGAATGTTTTGGTAGAATATTTAAAAGAATTTGAAAATGATTTGTCTCATGATAGCAAAATTAGACTCTATAAAAACCCTCTAAGGATTTTAGATTCTAAAGATGAAGGAGATAAAAAACTTATAGCTAAAGCACCTAAAATTAATGACCATTTTACAGCTGAGGCAGAAGATTTCTTTGCTAAATTGCAGGAATATTTAGTTCTGCTTGGGATTGAATTTAGGGTTAATTCAAAACTTGTTCGTGGCCTTGATTATTATAACCATACTGCATTTGAATTTACGACTACAGAACTTGGAGCTCAAGGCACTGTTCTTGGTGGCGGGAGATATAATGGTTTAATTAAATTACTAGGTGGAGATGAGACAGAAGGAATAGGCTTTGCAGCCGGAATAGAACGATTAGCTTTATTATGTGATTTGCCTGAAGAAGTTTCTCGCCCTTGCGCTGTGATTCTTCAAGATAAAATGGCTCAAAAACAAGCGCTAAAAATAGTCAATGATTTAAGAAATAACGATATTGCTGTGCAGTTTGATGGCTCTATAAAATTTGATAAAGCCTTAAAAAATGCAGTTAAAAACAACTGTCAATTTGCTATATTCATTGGAGAAGAAGAATTGAAGAGCTCTTCCGTGAAATTAAAAAATTTAGATACTCGAATTGAACAAGTTGTAAAAATAGGGGATTTAAAATCCTTGTTGTGAAAAATTGACTTATCGACTTCTCGATTTACTATTTATATTCTTTTGTACTTTTCTATATAAGTTTCTTTTACTGCCATCTAGAATTATAGATAGAGAGTCTTTTATATTTAATTTAGATGCTTCTTGCAAAGCTTTTTTTATTCTTTCTGAGCGATCCTTTCTGATTGCTTTTCCTAATCTTTTTTTCTCTAGAGAAAGATGCATACGGCGTTCTATTTCTATGGCTTTGGCATGAGTTGCTTGTAAGGCTCTATCAGTGATGTTATCACAGATGTTTAGATATGCGGGTGGTTGATGAGTATCTAATGATTTATCTGTAACTGACATCTTTATTCTATGATATCCAGCATGGCTAAAAAGAGGGGGCGGAGGCAAATGAACAACGGGATCTCTTTTTTGTTGAACTAGTAAAGTATTAGATCCTAGATGTTTATTGTATTTTTGCGCTCCATTTTTAAAGAACACCCGAGGGCCACCAAAAGTTATATTTTTAACGTTTGTATCAGGATTTTGCAGTTTATGATTTAAAGATGCCACTTGAGACAGAGCGGCTCCTGCGCTATGGCCTGTGAAAATCATTTCTTTGATTTCGCTATTCGTGCTTAGCCCAGTAATTGCCTTATTCATAGACTTTTCACAATCTTTGTATAGATCATGGAATCCTTTATGAACATGAATAGGGTCTTCATCACTGCTAGTAATAGATGCGGGTTTAATATTTAAGTCATTTATTGCTTCTTCATAGGAGGTGGTTCCTCTAAAACATATAAATAATTTGTCTTTTTCTTTTTTGACTATCCCTATTGGAGTTCCATCTTTTTTAGAAAAAATACGGATATTATTATTATTTTGCAATTTCTGATATGATAACTCACTTAAGATCATCGCCTGTTTAACGTCGTTTGCATCAAAAGGGGAGTTGCTGTCCATAAAGGCATTTAATTACTTAGTGGGTTTCTTTTATTACAGGTGGAGTTTCATGGCTATGGAATGGTGGTGGAGAGGACAGGGTCCATTCTAAAGTGGTTGCACCTTCGCCCCATGGATTGTTAGGACATTTTTTACCATATTTTAAAGTGTAGAATATTATAAAAATAAAGAATATGCTGCTAAGCATAGCTATGCTTGCACCTATTGTGGAAACCATGTTCCAGCCTGCGAATATGTCTGGGTAATCTGGAATTCTTCTTGGCATTCCAGCAAGGCCTAAGAAATGCTGAGGGAAAAAGGCTAGGTTAACGCCAATGAAAGTGGTAATGAAGTGAACAATACCCATCCATTCTGGATATTGACGGCCAGAAATTTTTCCAAACCAATAATAAAATCCAGCGAATAATGCAAATAAAGCACCAAGAGACATCACATAATGGAAATGTGCTACCACATAGTAAGTATCTTGGAATACTCTGTCTATGGATGAGTTTGATAGTACAACACCGGTAACACCACCAACAGTAAAGAGGAAAATGAACCCCACTGAGAATAGCATTGGAACCCTAAATTCAATGGATCCACCCCACATGGTGGCAATCCAGCTGAAAATTTTAATAGCGGTGGGTACGGCAATAATCATTGTTGCAGCACTAAAGTAAGCCAAGGCATCAACACTTAAGCCAACGGTATACATGTGATGAGCCCATACTACAAAGCCAATGAATCCAATTCCTACCATAGCATAAACCATTCCTAAGTAACCAAAAACAGGCTTTTTAGAGAAGGTTGAAATGATCTGGCTTATTATACCAAAACCAGGTAAAATAATAATATATACTTCTGGGTGACCAAAGAACCAGAATAAATGTTGGAATAATACAGGGTCTCCACCACCAGATGGGTCAAAGAAGTTGGTGCCAAAGTTACGGTCGGTAAGTAGCATGGTGATTGCGCCACCAAGCACTGGCAAAGCAAGAATTAACAGGAATGCAGTAACTAAAATTGACCAAACGAATAATGGCATTTTATGTAAGGTCATACCAGGCGCGCGCATATTTAAAACAGTTGCAATTATATTGATAGATCCAAGGATTGAAGAAATTCCGGCTAAATGAAGAGATAAAATGGCTAAGTCCACTGCAGCTCCAGGGTGGAAAGTCATATTACTTAAAGGAGGGTAGACGGTCCAACCGGTTCCAGCTCCATCTCCAACGAAGGCAGAAGAAACAATTAATATGAAGGAAGGAACAAGAAGCCAAAAACTAATATTATTTAATCTTGGAAAGGCCATGTCTGGTGCGCCAATCATAAGCGGAACAAACCAATTACCAAAAGCCCCAACAGTGGCAGGCATAATCATAAAGAATACCATAATTATAGCATGGGCTGTAAGTAATACATTATAAAATTGATGGTCTCCATTTAAGAATTGATTGCCAGGCTCAGCTAGTTCAAGACGCAGAATCTCAGAGAATCCACCACCAATTAATCCAGCGATAATAGAAAAAATTAGGTATAAAGTGCCTATATCTTTATGGTTAGTTGAAAATAACCAGCGCTTAATTCCTGTTGGATGTTCATTACTCATATTGTTTCTTCCATTAATTTTTTTATTTTAGCTAGCAAATTTTTCTTTTGCATCTTTTACCCAAGCTTCATATTCTTCTTTGCTTACTGCTTTTAAAGAAATGGGCATGAAGCCATGGCCAACTCCACATAATTCAGAACATTGACCATAATATTGTCCTGGCTTAGTTATCCTAACCCAAGTTTCATTAATTCTTCCAGGCACTGCATCTATTTTAAGACCAAGAGATGGCATAGCAAAACTGTGAATTACATCACCTGCTGTAACCACTATTCTTATATCTGTATCAACAGGAAGAACTATAGGGTTATCCACGTCTAATAAACGAACTTGACCTGGTTTTAATTGATCATCAGGGATCATATAACTATCAAAAGCGATGTTTTCATCAGGATATTCATACTGCCAGAACCACTGTCTTCCCACTACCTTAATAGTCATATCCATTTTACCAATGGTGTCTACATAATAAAGCAATCTAAATGAAGGAATGGCAATAATAATTAAAAGAATACAAGGAACTATGGTCCATAGAATTTCTATACCAACATTATGAGTGAACTTTCTAGGAACAGGATTGTTTTTATGGTAGAATCTGATGCAGGTGTAAGCTAATAAAATAAAAACAAAAACTACTACACCAGTAATAATTATTAGCAATAAATCATGGAAGTTTACAAATTTTTCCATTGCTACAGAGGCGGCTTCTTGGAAGCCCATGTGCCAATTCTCTGGCAAGGCTAGACAAAGCGATGGAAACAGACATAACAAACACCCTAAGACACGAAACATAACAATGAACACAACCTTAAATTTAAAAGATATATAAAATTATTATCATAATTTATACTCTATGAATAGAGAAAACACAATAATTAATCAAACAAGAATCTATAACTAATTAAAGCACGGTTCTGTGTTCTCTAACAAATAATGATTTATAATTGTTAATCCAATGCGGATTTGACTAGCAATTTATGGAGTTGTAAATTATAGTATATTCGGTTTCAAAATATTTAGAGATAATAAATGCTTCTTAACATCAATGATGCTTGCTTTTTTAGCAAAAATAATTGGACAAAAGATGTTTGTCAAAATTTAGTTACTCAAATTTTGGATGGCTTTGATGATGGAGAATTATACCTGCAAGAATCTCAGTCAGAGATGTTGGTTTATGATGATCAGAAAGTGAATAATGCCAGCTTCAATATTTCTAAGGGGTTTGGCATGAGAGGAGTTTTAGGAGATGTAGCATCTTTTGCTCATTCGACAGATCTTTCAGAAGAGGCCCTAAAAAAAGCAGGAGAAGTGGTTAGGTCTATTAAAAGATTTGCCCAACCTGTGCATATGGCAATAGACGCTGGTAATAAAAAACATAGTTTATATCAAGCTCTTGACCCAATTAAAGAAGTGGATTTTCAAGAAAAAATTAATATAGCTAAAAATATAGATGAATATGTTCGCAGTAAAAACCCTTTTGTGAAACAAGTTACAGTTAGAATTGGCGGTGGAAGATCTATAATTTCAATACTTAAAACCTTGAGCGAAGAATATTCTGATATTAGGCCAATAACGCATCTTTCAATTTCTGTTGTGTTAGCAAAAGATGGAAAATTAGAGGCAGGTGGGGATAGTGCTGGTGCCAGGAAAGCTTACCATGATTTGTTCATCCCAGAAAATTGGCAAGCAATGGCTGATCGTGCACTTGATATGGCAATGACTAATTTGCAGGCAGAGCCTGCTCCAGCTGGAGAGTTTAAGGTTGTGTTAGGGCCAGGTGATCCTGGAGTGTTGCTTCATGAAGCTGTTGGGCATGGGTTAGAAGGTGATTTTAATCGCATGAAGACTTCTGCTTTTTCTGAATCTATGGGCAAGCGAGTGGCATCAAAAGGTGTGACGGTTATAGATGATGGTACTATTTCTAACCGAAGAGGTAGTTTGAATTTTGATGACGAAGGCACATCTACGCAAAGAAATATTTTGATTGAAGATGGCGTTTTAGTTAGCTATATGCAAGACAGAATGAATGCTAGGTTAATGAATATGAAGCCAACAGGTAACGGTAGACGAGAGAATTATGCTCATCAGCCAATGCCAAGAATGACAAATACTTTTATGTTGTCGGGAGATACCGCTCAAGAAGATATGATTGCTTCGGTAAAAAATGGTATTTATTTTCCAAAGTTTAATGGCGGTCAGGTTGATATCACTTCAGGGAAATTTGTTTTTGAGTCAGCTAATGCTTTTTTAATTGAAGACGGCAAGGTTACTAGGCCTATAAAAGGCGCTAGTTTAATCGGTAATGGCCCAGATGTTATGAAAAAAATTGAGGCTATAGGAAATGATTTAAGTTTGGATCGAGGGGCCGGAATGTGTGGTAAAAATGGACAGTCAGTTCCAGTTGGAATAGGGCAACCAAGCTTGTTGATAGAAAAAATTACTGTGGGTGGAACAAAAGTATAAGATGTTACTTGTTAGAATTTTTTTTGTTTTTAATGTGTTGTTTCTTGGAGTTAGTTCTTTTGCCCAAGTGAAGTTAGTTCATATTAATCACTCTATGATTGGCGATAATAAATATAGAGTCACGTTAGAGTTAGATCAGCAGATCAGTTACCAAGTGGTTCCAGGTGAAGATAAAGTAACTATTGATTTTACTAACACTGAATTTGTTGTGGAAAGTATATCTCACAGACTAGATGGAAGATTCCTCAAAGCAATTTTAAAATCTAATAGAGAAGCAAATACTTTAAGAATGATTTTAGAGTTATCAGAAAATACTAAATTTGAGAAATCTTACGCTGTGGTTCAAGATGGAAGGTTGTTTGTAACTATAGAGATGAGTAATAACAAAATTGTTGTTAATAAAGATAAGAAAAATAGGGCAAGAAAAAAAGAGGAGCAGCTTAAAAAAACTGTAATTATGATTGATCCAGGGCATGGGGGAGTGGATCAAGGGACCAAAGGGTCTAGCCTGAATATTTTAGAGAAAGATCTAGTTTTGGCCTATGCTAAAGAGCTATATAAGGAGCTTAAGAAATATCCACAATATAAAGTGATAATGACTAGGGATTCTGATGCCTATCTTTCTTCAGAAGAACGTAGGACAAAAGCTAGAAAAATGAAGGCAGATCTGTTTCTGTCTCTCCATGCAGACTTTAATGAAGATACTACATTGCATGGGGCTTCTGTTTACACTTTATCAAAAGAAGGGCTTGATAAAGAGACGGCAAATTTATCTGCAAAAAAAGCAAAAGGAGATGTTTTAAAGAATAGTCAGCTGTTAAACCAAAACAAAAAAATCGCCAATGTTTTAATCAATATGGTTTATCAAGACACTCAGAATGCTTCGATAAATTTGGCCAAAGCAATAATGATGTCTTTAAATAAATCATCTGTTGAAACTTTAAAAAAATCCCATAGGGTGGCAGAGCTAAAGATTCTTAAAGGTGTTGATACTCCCGCGGTGTTAATTGAGGTAGGGTTTTTGTCTAATAAAGAAGAAGAAAAACTTCTTGGTTCTACAAAACATAAGAAATTATTCACCCAAGCTTTAGTTCAGGGGGTTAATAAGTATATCAACAACTTAAAATAATTTTTAATAAAATTTATGAAGTGTTGCTTTTGCGAGTTCTGGACAAAACTTTATAAATCGTATAAATTTCAAGGAAATTATTATTTCAGCTATTGATTTGATAATGATAGAGTGCTTAAATAATAAAGATATTTTTCATTAAATTAGAGGATAATAATGTCTGAAGAAGATTCCTGTAAGCTTTCAGATTCCAAAAGGGATAGGAGAGACTTTGTTGTTTTAACCGCATCTGCAGTGGCAGCCGTGGGGGCCGCGGCTTGTGTGTTACCTTTGGTTGATTCGCTTAATCCTTCTGAAGATGTTCTGGCTCAAGCTTCTATAGAAGTGGATTTAAGCCCTATAAAAGAGGGGCAGACCATAAAAGTGATGTGGAGAGGAAAACCTGTTTTTATTACTCACCGTACCAAAGAGCAAATTGAAGAAGCGAGGGCTGTTCCTATGGCAGATTTAATAGATCCTGAAACAGACCAAGAAAGAGTGAAAGAAGGGCATGACCAATGGTTGGTCATGATAGCGGTTTGCACACATTTGGGTTGTGTTCCTATTGAGAACAAAGGTGAATATGATGGATATTTCTGCCCTTGTCATGGGTCAGATTATGATTCATCGGGGAGAATTAGAAAAGGGCCGGCGCCTAAAAATTTATTTATACCAAGCTATAGATTTGTTGATGATAATAAAATTATTATTGGCTAGAGGATAAGTTAATGAGCAATAAAAAGAAAAGTGGAATTATTGAATGGATAGATTATCGTCTTCCCGTTTTTACCTTTATAAAACATTTGGGTGAATATAGAGCGCCTAAGAATTTGAGTTATTTATGGAGCTTAGGGTCTATAGCTGGTATTGCTCTTGTGATTCAAATTGTCACAGGGATTATTTTGGCAATGCATTATACTCCTGAAACAACTATGGCTTTTGATAGTGTTGAACATATAATGCGTGATGTGAATTATGGTTGGCTGCTTCGTAATATTCACGCTGTTGGTGCATCTATGTTTTTTGTGGCTATTTATATTCATATTATGCGAGGTGTATATTATGGTTCATATAAATCACCTAGAGAGATATTATGGTTTTTAGGGGTGATAATTTTCTTAGTTACTATGGCCACTGCCTTTATGGGATATGTGTTGCCTTGGGGGCAGATGAGCTTCTGGGGAGCAACTGTGATCACCAATTTATTCTCAGCAATTCCTTTAATGGGTGAAGCCATAACCAATTGGTTATGGGGTGGTTTTTCTGTTGATAATCCAACCTTAAATCGTTTCTTTGCTCTGCATTATTTATTGCCTTTTGTGATAGTTGGATTAGTTGCTTTGCATTTAGTTGCTTTGCATCAACATGGTTCAAATAATCCCACAGGTGTTGATGTTAAAACCAAGAAAGACACAGTTCCTTTCCATCCTTATTACACTATAAAAGATTTTGTTGGTTTTGGAGTTTACTTTATTATATTTGCTTATTTTATATTTTTTGATGCAGATTTCTTAAATCATCCAGATAATTTGATTCCAGCAAATCCAATGGTGACTCCTCCTCATATTGTTCCAGAATGGTATTTCTTGCCTTTCTATGCAATATTGCGTTCCATTCCAAATAAATTAGCTGGTGTTGTTGCAATGATTTCTTCCATTTTAGTGTTGTTAGCTTTGCCTTGGCTTGATAAATCAAAAGTGAAAAGTTTGGCTTACCGTCCTTTATCTAGGTTTTTCTTCTGGATCTTTATAGCTGATTCTTTATTGTTAGGTTATGTTGGAAGCCAACCCGCTGAAGGAATATTTACTGTTATAGGAACAATAGCAACATTCTATTATTTTACCCATTTCTTTTTAGTGATTCCGCTTACTAGCAAATATGAATCGGTAGAAGAGCTGCCTGCGTCTATTGATGAATCAGAAGTAAAAAAGAAGGGGTAAGTTTATGAAGCGTGTATTGTTGTTGTTAAGTTTAATTATAGTTGCCAGTGGAGCGGTTATAGCAGCTAGCGATGGAATGACTCCTAAGAGAGTGAAGTGGAGCTTTGACGGAATGCTTGGCACATTTGATCGTACTTCTGCACAAAGAGGCTTTCAGGTATATAAGGAAGTTTGTTCGGCTTGTCATTCTTTAAAGTTAGTGGCTTTTCGTAATCTAACAGAAATTGGATTTTCTGAAGTTCAAGCTAAAGAAATTGCCAAACAATATAGCATTAAAGATGGCCCTAATGATATGGGTGAGATGTATGAGCGTCCTGGAAAATTATATGATTATTTCCCTCTTGTTTACGCCAATGAGCAAGAAGCTAGAGCCACTAATAATGGTGCATTTCCTCCGGATTTATCTTTAATAATTCGTGCTCGTGAAGATGGAGCAAATTATGCCTATTCTTTATTGACAGGATTTAATCAAACTCCGCCAAGTGGCATGAAGTTATCAGAAGGAATGCATTATAATCCTTACTTCCCAGGAGGGCAGATTGCTATGGCTCCACCGCTTATGGAAGGCATGGTGCAATATACTGATGGTACAGAAGCTAGTATTGATCAAATGTCTAAAGACATAGTTAATTTTTTACAATGGACTGCTGATCCAAAAATGGAAAGACGCAAGTCTATGGGAATTAAAGTATTGCTATTTTTAGCAGTGTTCACAGGTTTGTTCTATGTTGCCAAAAAGAGAGTTTGGGCTAAAGTTTAAGAAGCAGGATTAAAAAATGTCTCATATTAATACGATACTTGGTTTATATGACTTTAATGATATTCAGCAACATGATTTATTAGCAGCCCTTGATCTAGCTAATTGTAGGATAGAGAATTATCCAACTGCTGAAGAAACTCTAATTGCATTTAGTGATACATTACAAACTTGTTTTCCTAGATTACAAGGAATGGAAAGGCAGCAAATTAGCGATAAATTTATAGATCCAGACTTAAGATTACAACTATTGCCATTACTAACCTCATATACGAATGAAATTATCACTGGTAATAATACAGCTAATAAATTGCTGCTAGGAGCAAGTGAAACTGCTTTCCGAGAAAGAATGAATATTGTGGTAGATATAAATAATGATAATTATCACACCAAAACAATTTATCCGTTGGGTGGAGAGCGTGAGTTATGGGGCGATTATGAACCGATGGCGGTTAATCTTCTGGCCTCTAGAATTGCTGAAGTTCAAAACAGGGACTTCGAAGAATCTAAGATAGAGGTAAATACAAAATTTGCTGAAATTTTTAGCAAACTAGCTGAAATGGAGAATGATAGAATTTCATGTTCTGATAAAAAAATAAGCGATGAAGAAATAAGCCTGGAAGTTAGAAGAGCTAGGAAAGAGTCAATCGAATATTTTACAAGTAAAGGAATCACTTGGCCCACTGAGACTGATATGATGGAAGAGGTGATTAAAGAATATAAAGATAAATTATCCAATATAGAAATTAAGCCGGTGATTAATGCAGGGAAGAAGCTTAGCCCTACAGGAGAGTTAGTTAGACCCAATACCGTAGATACTTACAAAAAAATGTGGGATGTTTATGGTAATGAAATTACTGAGTTTGCTACAAAACAACAGGGAGGAGCATTAGTGATGGCGATTGTATCCAATCAACCATTTGCAAGAAGCCAAGAACAGCAAGCTATAAATTATTTTAATGATAAGCCTATCATTGTTGAGTTAGTGGCAGGAAAGGCTAACTTAGAAAAAATAAATCTCTCTAAATTATTTAGAAGCTTTGCAGAAACTATATACGCCGGTAAAGAAGTTGTTCTAGCAAAGTTATAGCTATAACTTGATTCTTAATTTTCTAAATCATATAATGATAATGTATTGAAAATTATAGTTATCTATATGAAGTATAAAAAAATAGCTATCATTGCTGATGACACCAAAATTGCTCAAGAGCGTTTGAAGCAAATCAATAGCAAATATAACTTTCTAAAATTAACTCCTAAAACAACTGATATTGATCTTATAATAGTATTAGGTGGAGATGGATTTATGCTCCATTGTTTGCATAATTATTTTCATTTAAATGTTCCCGTTTATGGAATGAATTGTGGAACTGTAGGCTTTTTATTAAATCATTTTGAAGTGGATAATTTAATGAAGAGGCTTGAGAGGGCCATGGAAACAATAACTCATCCTCTTGAGATGGAAGCTAGGCTTGTGGATGGATCTAGCAAGACTTACTGTGCAATTAATGAAGTTTCTTTATTCAGAAAATCTAGTCAAGCAGCTGTAATAAAAATTTCAGTGAATGATGAAGTTAGATTAGCAGAACTTATTAGCGATGGTGTGCTGCTTGCAAGCCCTGCTGGAAGCAGCGCTTATAATGCTTCGGTTAATGGGCCTATTTTGCCGATTGGTTCTGATATATTGGCTCTTACCCCGATTAGCCCCTTTAGACCAAAGAAATGGGGAGGTGCTTTATTACCACATACCGCCATAGTTACTTTTACGATATTAGAGTCTGAGTTTAGACCAGTTAATGCGGTGGCTGATTTCTTTGAAGTTAGCAATGTAACTTCTGTTGTTGTAAAAGAACGTCGAGATTTAGCTATTAGGCTATTATTTGATGAGAATCATAGCTTAGAAGAACGAATTTTAAAAGAACAATTTGCTTGAATCAAAAGATGGTATAAAAATCTTACTCTATTCAAACTACCAACTAACAAACAACTATTGCCTCTAATAGTTAAGCATGATAGATTATTGTTGATTGAAAATTCTTTGGGAATAGCACGTGGAAAAATATTTTACAAATGCGGTGAGATTATACTCAACAGCGTTTTTTGAGATTGCTTCTGAGAAGGGAAAAATTTCAAGTTTAGCTAAAGAATTTACTAAGTTAAAATCATGTTTTGTTGGTGATTCTTCAATTATTAAAAATATTGCAGCTCCAGTATATTCTAAACAAGAGCAACAGAAGTTATTGTCTGTAGTTGCTGATAAACTGGGTTTTTCATCGGAAATGATCAATTTTATCTATGTATTGCTTGCAAATAAAAGATTGAAGCTATTTCCACTAATTGCTGATCATTTTGAAGTACTTATGCATGAATCATTGGGAACTAAAATTGTTGAGGTTACGCTCAATGAAGAAGTATCTTTAGCTGAGCAAAAAACAATAAATAAACAATTGGAAGATGTTTTTTCATCTAAGCTTGACTTATCCTTTAAAACAGATGAGAAAATTCTTGCTGGAATTATAGTTAAAACAGATAATAAGATGTTTGATGCATCTTTAAGAACAAAATTTACGAATCTTACTGACTCAGTAACTAAAAAAATGGCTTTATTATAGGGAGTGGCAACTAATATGGATATAAATACATCCGAAGTTTCAAAAATTATCAAAGATCAAATTTCTCAGTTAGGAAAAACTGTAGAATATAGTGAAGTTGGTGAAGTGATTAAAGTAGGTGACGGTGTTGCCAGAGTTTATGGGCTTGATCAAGTTCAAGCTGGAGAGATGGTGGAATTTAGTAATAAAACCATGGGGATGGCCATTAATTTGGAAGCTGATAATGTTGGGGTGATGATTTTTGGTAGTGATAGTAAAATTAAAGAAGGTGATACTGTAAAACGTACCAAAAAAATTATGCAAGTGCCAACAGGAAGGGGATTATTGGGGAGAGTAGTTGATACTTTGGGTAACCCTATAGATGGTCTTGGTCCTTTAAAAGGAGATATAACCTATAAAAGTTTAGATATTAAAGCGCCTGGAATTATTGAAAGAAAATCTGTAAGTGAACCAGTGCAAACTGGAATTAAATCCATAGATGGGTTGATTCCAATTGGTCGTGGACAAAGAGAATTAATTATTGGTGATCGTCAGACCGGTAAAACAGCTATTGCCATTGATGCTATTATTAACCAAAAACAGATCAATAAATTAGATGATGAAAGCAAGAAGCTATATTGTGTATATGTGGCAATTGGCCAAAAGAAATCTACCGTTGCCAAAGTTGTAAAAAGACTGCAAGAAGAAGGTGCCTTAGAATATACTATTGTTGTCTGTGCTAATGCTTCTGATCCTGCACCTATGCAATATTTAGTGCCATATGCTGGTTGCACAATGGGTGAATATTTCCGTGATAATGGCAGTCATGGGTTAATTGTTTATGATGATTTAAGTAAACATGCGGTGGCTTATCGTCAGGTTTCTCTGCTTTTAAGACGCCCACCTGGACGTGAAGCATATCCTGGTGATGTATTCTATCTTCATTCGAGGCTTCTTGAGAGGGCGGCGAAACTTTCAGATGACAAGGGGGCAGGTTCTTTAACAGCTCTGCCAATTATTGAGACTCAAGGTGGTGATGTATCTGCATATATTCCAACTAACGTAATTTCAATTACTGATGGGCAGATATTTTTAGAAACTGAATTATTTTATAAGGGTATTCGTCCTGCTATTAATGTTGGTTTATCAGTGAGTCGAGTTGGATCTGCAGCGCAAGTGAAGGCCATGAAGCAAGTTGCTGGAACGGTTAAATTAGATTTAGCTCAATTTAGAGAGCTGCAAGCTTTCTCTCAATTTGGTTCTGATCTTGATGCTTCCACTAAGAAATTAATTGATCGTGGGCAAAGAATTACAGAATTATTGAAACAAGATCAATATTCTACTTTGCAAATGGAAGAAGAAGTTGCTGTGCTTTATGCCGGTGTTAATGGATATATTGATAATTTAGAAGTTAAACAACTAAAAGAATTTGAACAATCTTTACTAAGAATCTTGAGAGGAAAAGAGAAGAAGATTCTTGATTCAATTAGAAAAGAACAAAAAATTATCGAAGATACGGAAAAGAAACTGAAATCTGTTTTAGATAAATTAATTGGTGAAATGACAAATAAGGCAGCGGTTTAAATGAGCAATTTAAAGCAATTAAAGCTTAGAATTTCAGGAGTAAAATCCACTCAGAAAATAACTAAAGCCATGAAAATGGTTGCTGCATCTAAATTGCTTAAATCTCAAGAACAGAAAGATCAAGCTAAGCCATATGCTGATAAAATGTCTAATATGGTGGGAAATATTGCGGCTTCGGTTCTTGCAAGTGGTGATTCAATACCGCTACTAACTGGAAATGGCAAAGATCAGATGCATTTATTGGTTTTAGTTAGTTCAGATAAAGGGCTTTGTGGAGGGTTTAATGCTTCAATCGCAAAGAAAACTAAAGCCATTATTCAAAAGCTTAACCTTGAAGGAAAAAAATATAAAATATTATGCTTAGGGAAAAAAGCATATGATCAAATAAAGTCTTCATATAAAGAAAAAGTAATTGAAGTTATACCTAGTTTTAGTAACAAGAAACTTGATTATGAACAGGCGGTTGAGCTGTCTCATAAAATAGCCAAATTATTTGAAGAAGATGAATTTGATATATGTAGTTTTGTTTATGCTGAATTTCAAAATGCAATTAAGCAAAATGTTATGGTTCGCAAGTTAATTCCTTTGGTTGATGAAGCTTCTAATGATAATGCGCCGCTTGAGCAATTATATGAGTATGAGCCTAAGCAGCATGTGATTTTAGAGCAGATGTTGCCTTTAAATCTGGCAGTGCAGATATATTATATTTTATTAGAATCTATTGCTAGTGAGCATGGAGCAAGAATGACGGCAATGGATTCAGCAACTAATAATGCTAATGATATGATTGATAAACTAACCTTGCTATATAACCGTTCTCGTCAAGCTGCAATTACTAAAGAATTGATAGAGATTGTATCTAGTGCTGAGGTGGTTTAGGGAAGCAGAATATAAAGAAATTAATGTTGAAAAAGTGAGGAAATAATAGATGACAAAGAATTTTGGTAAAGTTACCCAGGTAATGTCAGCAGTTGTGGATGTTAGGTTTGAAAAAGAAATTCCGCCAATTTTAAATGCTTTGAAATGTAAAGTTGGAAAAAGAGAACTGATTTTAGAAGTCGCCCAACATCTTGGTGACTTAACAGTTCGTGCAATTGCAATGGATTCTACAGATGGACTTTCAAGAGGTGTGGAAGTTGAAGACATGGGAGCGCAAATTTCTGTTCCTGTTGGAAAAGAAGTTTTAGGCAGAATTATGAATGTGATAGGTGAACCTATCGATGGATTAGGGGCAGTGAAAACTAAGAAGAAAGCGCCTATTCACGCTGATGCACCTGATTTTGTTGATCAGGCTACAGCTTCAGAAATTTTAGTTACAGGAATTAAAGTTATTGATCTATTAGCGCCTTATGCTAAAGGTGGAAAAATTGGTTTATTCGGTGGTGCAGGTGTTGGTAAAACTGTTTTAATCATGGAGTTGATCAATAATGTGGCTAAAGCACATGGTGGTTTCTCAGTATTTGCAGGTGTTGGTGAACGTACTCGTGAGGGTAATGATCTTTATCATGAGATGTTAGATTCTAAAGTTATTGACGTGGATGATTTAGAGAAATCTAAAGTTGCTTTGGTTTATGGGCAAATGAATGAGCCACCAGGAGCTAGAGCTAGAGTTGCTTTGTCTGGATTAACTATGGCAGAACATTTTCGCGACAGTGATAATTTGGATGTGTTATTCTTTGTTGATAATGTGTTCCGTTTTACTCAAGCAGGATCGGAAATTTCAACCCTTTTAGGGCGTATTCCTTCAGCTGTGGGTTATCAACCAACATTGGCTACTGATATGGGGGCAATGCAAGAACGTATTACTTCCACCAATAAAGGTTCAATCACTTCAGTGCAAGCAATTTACGTGCCAGCAGATGATTTAACAGATCCAGCTCCAGCTACTTCATTTTCGCATTTGGATGCAACAACTGTATTAAATAGACAAATAGCTGAGATTGGAATTTATCCTGCTGTGGATCCATTAGACAGTACTTCACAAATGTTGACTGAAGAAATAGTTGGCGAAGAACATTATAAGGTTGCCCGTGAGGTTCAAAGAATCTTACAATCTTATAAATCGTTACAAGATATTATAGCAATTCTTGGGATGGATGAACTTTCTGAAGAAGATAGAGTTACTGTGGCTAGAGCCCGTAAAATTCAGCGTTTCTTGTCACAACCATTCTTTGTTGCTGAGGTGTTTACAGGAATGTCAGGTAAGTTAGTTCCGCTAAAAGACACTATTGAAGGTTTTAAGGGATTAGTTGAAGGTAAATATGATGATTTACCAGAATCTGCTTTCTATATGGTTGGTTCAATAGAGGAAGCTGTGGCTAAAGCAAGAAAAATGGCAGCTGATGCAGTAGAAGGGATTTAAAGAAAATGACTAGAAAGGAACATGAGGGTAATAATACAAACTCGCTTAACGTGGAGATAATTACGCCTACATCTTCTTTTGAATTTAAAGATGCCCATATGGCAGTGATGCCAGGGGCTAAAGGAGAATTCGGTGTTTTACCAGGCCATGTTCCGTTAATTTCTGGTCTTGCTCCAGGTATTGTTACCGTTTTTCAGGGCAATCATATGAAAGTAGTGGGCCGCGTTAATATTTCATCTGGCTTTGTAGAAGTTACAGGGAAAACAGTAGTGATCCTAGTAGAACAGGCTGAAGATGCTGGGCATCATCATTAACACAATCAAAATTTATAGCGGGAGGGGCATCTTGATCTTGCTCTAAACAAGGGTTTAGAGCATCTCTCAAGACTTCAAAAAATGAAGATGCTTCTTCTCTTTCTGGAGGATCTTCTATCCCCTGAGCATCATCATCTGGAGGAGGGGGAGGATCATTATTAGTTATATTATGCCATAATGGATCTGATTCTTTTTTAGAAGTTTTATTATATGTTATTTCTATTGGCAATGCTGAAACTACAAATAAGCTAAATGTGTCTAAGGCTGTATTCATTGTTTTTATTACATAATTTATCATATTTATTTTTTCTATACAATTTAGTTAATTTGTTTTAGTTTTCTATTAAATAGCAGTGGGTACTTATATATTGATTTTCTTCAATAGTCAATCTAAATTATTTGATGAAGAGTTTTACCATTCTTCTTTAGCCATAACCTGGCTTCATGGTGATTGGGGTAAGTTTTTTCAACTAGATGCCAGAATCTATGGCTGTGGTTCATTTCAATTAAATGGCATAATTCATGAACTATCACATATTCCATCACATTTTTTGGGGCTAATATCAAGCGCCAAGAAAATGATAAGGCTCCACTTGAGGAGCAGCTTCCCCAACGGCTGCTAGTGTCTTTAATAGATATTCTGCTGTATTTAACGTCTAGTTCTTGTGCTTTTACAAAAGCATATTTTTCCACTTCCATTTTCATTATTTTCTTTAAATGAAAGGTTAGAATTGAAGTTATTTTATCATTTGCAACAACATTAGAAATTATCACTTTATTATCTCTAATTTCGATGGGCTTAGAGATGTTATTATCATTTAAAATCAACTCATGTTCTTGGCCAAAGATTGAGATGGATTTAGGTTTATCAGCTATAGGAACGGGAGTTTTAGTTTTTCTAAGTTTATTTCTTATCCAAAGCTCTTTTCCGATTAGGAATTTATGGGCCTGAGAAAAACTTGCTCGTTTGGGAAGAATTAACTCAACCTGGTTAGTGGGGGTTATTCGTATGCAGATATGTTTAGCTTTTAGACTTAGTCTTGCTGTAACTTCTAAAACGTTAGGTTCATTGCCTAGCTTTATAATCTGAACATTGGTCATATTTTTTGTAAGCAGGAAAAATTATTTATAATTCTTAATTTATAGCAAATTATCTTGATTATTGCTAGATATGAAAATTTAGCTATACTTGTTTTTTGTAATAAATTAAGATTAATCTCTCATGTCTTTACCGCTTTTTTATTTTAAAGATTTATCTCTAAGTTTTGGTCAAACTCCATTATTTTCAAATATCTCTGCTCAAGTATCTGCTAAAGATAGAGTATGTTTAATTGGAAAAAATGGTAGCGGGAAATCTACTTTATTAAAATTAATGGCAGGAGAAATAGAGCCTGATCAAGGTGAGTTATATTATCATCCAGGAATTAAAATAAGCTATTTATTGCAACAGCCAGTGATTGAACAAGATCTAACTATTTATCAATATGTGCTGCAAAATATTTCTCTTAAGAAGGGTGAAGAATTAGAGCAGAAATCATATCTAGCAGATATTATTTTAGAAAAATTACAGCTTGATGGAGAAAAATATTTAAGCAAGCTTTCAGGTGGACAATTAAGAAGGGCAGATCTGGCCAGAACTTTGGTGATTGAGCCAGATTTATTATTTTTAGATGAACCAACCAATCATCTAGATATTGGTTCGATTGAGTGGCTAGAGGGATATTTGAATAATTTTTCTGGTGGTTTGATAGTTGTTAGTCATGATAGAGCATTTTTGCGCAATATTTCTAATAAAACCATTTGGCTTGATAGAGGAAAGCTGCTTTACAATAAACTAGGATTTAATGATTTTGAGCGTTGGAGTGAAGAGACTTTCGCTCAGGAGGAGAGAGAACTTATAAAGCTTGGTAAAGAATTAGATAAAGAAAATATATGGCTTCAACAGGGAGTGACGGCAAGGCGAAAACGCAATCAACAGCGGTTACAAAATTTATATGAGCTACGGGCAAAATTAAAAAGTGATAAATCTAGATTTGGTAAAATTGATAATGGTATAAAATTAGACTCTCTTGCTTTAAATAATAGATCTAAGTTATTAGTTGAGATGGAAAATGTGAGTTTTGAATTTCCTGAGAGAAAAATATTTAAGCCATTTTCTTTAAGTATATTGAAGGGTGAAGTGATAGGGGTAATGGGCTGTAATGGAGCTGGTAAAAGTACCTTGATTAAATTAATCACCGGAGATTTAAAGCCTAGCTCTGGAAGTATTAAATTAGGTCATAGTTTGGAATGTTCTTATTTAGATCAATCCCGCGGTGAAATTGATCCTGAGAAAACTTTATGGGAAACTTTATGTCCTAATGGTGGTGATACCATATTTTTAGGAGGAAGTAAACCTAAGCATGTGGTGGCTTATTTAAAGGATTTCTTGTTTGATGGCAAGCAAGCAAAGAGCAAAGTTTCAACTCTTTCTGGTGGAGAACAAAATAGATTATTATTAGCAAGATTGCTAATAAATCCAGGTAATTTCTTGATTTTAGATGAACCTACTAATGATTTGGATATGGACACACTTGATATGTTAGTGGAGATACTTAGTGAATATAAAGGAACGCTGCTTATAGTGAGCCATGATCGTGATTTTTTAGAGCGCTTGGCCAATAGAACCCTGATTATTGATAATAATCAAGTTCATGATCATGCTGGCGGATATTATGATTATGTTGCTAGCACTAAAAACGTAGTTAAAGAAGCTAAGGTTATTAAAGATCAGCCGAAGAAGGTAAATTCTAGCAATAAACTTTCATATAAATATGAAAGAGAGCTTGAATTGCTTCCGGGGAAAGTTGAAATGCTAATTAGTGAAATAAAAGAACTGGAGAAAGATCTTAGTGATCCAGATTTATACTCTAAAGATCTAGATTATTTTAATGATCTTACTAATAAAATTACTAGCAAAAGAGAGCAGATTGAAGAATTTGAGGTGAGGTGGTTAGAATTGGAAGAGTTGAAAAATAAATTATGATGCATTATAAAATTCTCTAACTTGAGAATTAACTCTGAGTAGGGATGGTTTGAATCCCCTGATATATAGTCCATCTAAAGATTTTACTCTGGAGAGCGCCACATAAGCTTGTCCTTCTGCAAAAACTTTTGAAAGATCGCATAGCACTGAATCTAAGGTCATTCCCTGTGATTTATGGATGGTTATTGCCCAAGCAAGAGCTAAAGGAATTTGCTTTATTGATCCGGTTATTTCAGTTTTTTGGGTGGTTTCATTAAATACTTCAGTATTCCATTCTTCAGGGGTGATAATACAAACTTCACCATTATGAAATTTTACTATTGGAAATTTATTTTTAGTGAATCCAGTTATGATTCCAATTGATCCATTAATAACACCTTGTTTTTGCAGTGTGTTTTTAAGCATCATAACTTGTGCACCGCGCTTTAAAGTTAGTTCTGCTTGGGCCAAACAGTTTTTCTTTAAGAATTCAATAGCTTTTTCTTTTCCCTCTTCGCTCATTTTAAAGGTGACTTCTTCTTCACCTGTGATTTTATTTAACTCTTCAATATTAATTTTATCAGCTTGATAATTATGGGTGGCAAGCATTGTTGGAGCAATATCATCTGCCAAGTCTACTGCCTGACGATGTTGAAGCAATAAAATATCTTCTTCATTTAATGCCGCATGTCGAATGTTATTAAGCAATTGAATAAATTGAAGATCTGATTGGCGAAATACCTCTGTGAGCTCAAACATTTTAAAATCTCCATTCTGCCAAGCATCTGACAGAAAACAGAAGTCCACATTTCCATCTTGGCTAACTGGAGGCAATTGAAAAAAATCTCCAATTAATACCATTTGTATTCCACCAAAAGGCAAATCATTTTGTCTTACTTCTTGAAATACTTGATCGAGCAAATTTAATACCGAGGCAGATATCATAGATATTTCATCAATAGCTAGTAATTTAGATTTTCTAATCTGGCGTCTTATTTTTGTGCCTGGGCCTGAATAGATAAACTTAACAATTTCTGCTGGGGGAAGGGCTCCTTTGCCAATTCCTGCCCATGAATGAATAGTAACTCCACCAACATTAACTGCGGCAACTCCAGTGCTGGCTGTGATATGAATATGGGGAAAATGATCCTTAATTAGCTTTAGAAGAAAAGATTTTCCTGTGCCAGCAGCTCCTGTAATACAGACGTTATGTTTGGCTCTAATTTCATTTAGAATGATTTGCTTTTCTTCAGGAATATCTAGAATCATGTTGAACACATCCTAATGCATTATAATATAGTTTAAGTTACTTAAGTAAAAGAATTTATGCAATGCTTTTATATGGACTTACAATATTAAAGTTGTAAGCTTAAATCATTTGACATATCCCCCCTAATACGTGTAAATTTGAAATCCTCAAACGGAGAGGTGGCCGAGTGGCTTAAGGCGCCCGCTTGGAAAGCGTGTGTACGGGGAACCGTACCGGGGGTTCGAATCCCCCTCTCTCCGCCACTACTAACAGTTGTGTTCCCTCTAGTCGCTGCAATTTATACAGCCAAACAAACCTCCCAAATGGTAGAATTGCTAGTGTTTATGGGCGTTTTCAGTCTCCAATCTCTAAAAGAGGTGAATCGAAATTGGGGTTAAAAAATACTCTGGTGTTACCTTTAGAATTTCTGCAATTGCATAAAGCCTATTTTCAGGTATCTTGCTTACAGAGTTCTCATATTTTTGAATTATTTGAAATGCAACTCCAATCTTTAATGCTAAAGTTCGTTGACTTATTGCCAAATTTTTTCTTCTAGTCCTAATATTTTTGCCGATTAAAACATCCATTTCATTAATTTTATTATCTTGAATGACATTTATCCTATACAACTAATTTATTTTTTACTCACAGAGCAAGATTTAGCAAATGTATTCAAAGCTTTTTCATGTTTGTCGCCTATCTAATTTTGAGAAGTTAGATTTTTCTAGTTTGATATAATTTTACTAGTACAGTTGGTTAGAATGAATAGGCACAATAATAGAACAAAACTTCTATATAGCATTTACACTTTAACCAGTTTCCAATCTTCATTAGAATTTAGCTCTTTACTAAAAGTCCATGTATCTTCCACATTATCAATTTGAGAAACATCCCCTTCTATTATCTCTTCTTTCTTGTTTTTAAGAAGGTTGATTTGTTGGCTATGATAGAATACTTCTATAGATAATGTTTTATTTCTTAGTTTTATATTTTTTATTTCTACTTTTGGTAAAGCTACTAAAGTTAAATTTAAAGTAATTTCATTTTTTATTCTTCTGTCAATTTCACTTATAAACTGTTTATAAGTGTTTTTATCTAAAAGTTTTTCTAAAGTTTGACGATCGTTTTCTGCAAAGGCTGTTAATATCATTTCAAAAGCTTTTTGTGCGCCATTTAGAAACTTCTCTAGAGAAAACTTTTTTTCAATTTTTTTAATTTCAGCTACCACATCTTCAAAACCAGCGCTTAAGCTAGTCTCAATAGGAGAAAGTTCAGAAGAAGATTCATCAACAGTTTTTACCATTGAAGAAATATCTATTATTCCTGAAACATCGTTTTTCTTTGTAGTGTAATGGCTCCCATCATCATCTTTACGGCCAAGTGTTGTGTATAGTCTGTATAAAATAAAGCCGGTTACGAAACCCAATACAATAATATCTGCTGAAAGCATAATAGATCCTCGATAATTTTTTGATTACTTGACATTTATACAATGTAATTTATGATTTTACATCATCTATTTTATAAACGCATTAATTTTAACTAAAAAAGGTAAATAATTATGACAAAAAAAGAGACAACTCCTTCAGAAGCAACAGCTCCATCTGTGGCTATTAACATACAATATGTTAAAGATTTATCATTTGAGAACCCAGGAGCTCCAGCAACTTTAGTGGCTCCAAAAGAGGCCCCACAGATAGAAATAGCTTTAAATCTAGAAGCTAAAGCTATGAAAGAAGACACTCATGAGGTAACATTACAAATTACAGCCACTGCAAAATCAGGGGATACCTCTTTGTTTGTAGCTGAACTTTCTTATGCTGGTTTATTTACCTTAAAAAATGTGGAAGCAGCGCAAAAAGAAATGATTCTTTTAATCCATTGTCCAACAATTCTTTTCCCATTTGCAAGAAGAGTTTTAGCAGATGCCACAAGGGATGGTGGTTTTCAACCATTGATGATAGAGCCTGTTGACTTTGCTAGCTTATATGAGCAACGTAAAGCTCAAGGTGCAGTAGAAAAGAAGCAATAATTTACTTTCTTCTTCTAAAGATAATGGGGTTAGATTCCTTTAGAATTTATCCCCATAAATTCTTTGAACTCTCTTTCCCTCATAACTCTATCACGCATTTGATATTCCTTACGGGAAATCATTCCGGTGGATGATAATAATCTGTCTCTTGCTTTTGTTAAAATTCTTATTAGATAACGACTAAACCCATCATATTCTTTAGCATTTTCTATGGTATGCTGTTTTAATTTGCTTGTAATATTTCGATAAGCATTACTTGAGTGAAGTTGGGCTTTGTAATCTAATAAGACTATTTTTTTTCCGGTATGCTTATAAGCTAGATAAGGAACCATTTCAGGGATAGGGTCTCCCCTCTGTACAACTCTTAAGGTTTTTTTTCCTAATTCTAATTTGTTATAAAGTTTTGCAGTGGCAGGAGAAAATACTCTGGGAGCTCCAAAAGTTACAACATTATCTACTTTAGTATTTTCTATTGGCTTATTAGCGGTAAAATCTAGTGCAGCAATATTAGCCATAGCTCCACCGAGACTATGTCCAGAAAATATTATTGGTTTACTAGAATCTACTTGAGCAAAGGTTTTTATGAGGTTGTCTTTAGAGGCTTTGTATTCTTTTATGAATCCTGCATGCATTAGATAATCTTTTCCTGCAAGTTTCATATTTGATTGATGTATTTGCAAGTCATGAAAAACTTCTTTAGGTTCAGAAAGTTTAGTTCCTCTATAACTTACCATAACATAGTCTTTTGTTTCTATAATTAACCCAGCAGGGTATTTATCTTTATCACCTTTAAAAAAAGGTTTTATTGACATAATATTGTCTGGAGAAATTAATTCTATAATTTTATCTTGATGGTCTGCATAATTCTTAGAATATGTAGCCATGGAAACGCCCCATGCTGTTATTTCTACAGTTCTGTTTGTAAGACCCATAATAATTCAAGACCATAATTGTTTTATAAAATATTTATGTCAGTGTATTATCAAGAGATTAATATTTAATTAATACTCTCCTCATTTCTTTAGTATTAATATAGGCCAATTTTTATCAGAAATTGTTTGTACTAAGTTAAATCCTTGTTTTTTATGGGCTTTTAGAACGTTTTTTATTTGGTCATTTAGAAATCCTGCTAGGATTAGAATTCCTCCCTCTTGAAGGTGAACATAAGCATCATGTGCCATTTCTATTAAAGGGTTAGCAAGTATATTTGCTGTGATTAATTGATATGGGGCATTTCTGCTAACGAATTTTGATTTATATCCATCGCTTTGTTCTGCAGTAATAAATCCAGTGCCATTTAAATGAAAATTCTCTAGAGCTACATTAATGGCTTGTTCATCTACGTCCACAGCTGTAATTTGGTAGGGCCATAATTTTGCCATTGCAATTGCTAATATTCCAGATCCGCATCCCATATCTAAACAGTTGATATATTTATTTTCTTTTAAATTAGATAAGGCTTTTAAGCAATTGCTCGTGGTTTCATGCTCTCCAGTGCCGAATGCTCTACCTGCATTAATTTCTATAGCAATTTGTCCTTCTGGTATTTCTTCATCATAATTTGAATGATGAATAAAGAATAAACCAGACTGAATAGGTATAAAAGTTTTTTGTACTTCACTCACCCAGTCTTTATCATTAATTTTTTTAACTTCTAGACAGGGGGGAGGTATTTTATGTTCTAAAGCAATTTTTGTGGTTTTAGCTTCTATAACTTTAAGATTAGGTTTTTTATCTAAATAGACTTGAATTCTCCATATATCTTCAGGTTTGCTATCAATATTCTTAGTGTAATCATCTTCGAAATATACAATAGTTTCGCTTAATGTTTCAAAAAATTGTAGAAAAAACTGTAAATAAGCAAATTTAATTTGCAGTTCTAGACAGTAAGTAACAGAATTTTGTTGAAAAGGATTGTCGATTGTGTGCATATTATATGGCTACTCATAAAACTTAGGATTATTAAACTTTGACTTATAGCAAAAAATCTTTAGATCAACAACATGAAAAAACTATTTTGCCTGATGGGCTGACAGTTTTAAGTTTAGAAAATAATAATGTGTCTTCTGTGGCTATAGAAATATGGGTCAAGGTTGGTAGTAGAAATGAGTCAATTAATCTAAATGGTATTGCTCATTTTATAGAACATATGAATTTTAAGGGTACTTCAAAAAGAAGCGCAAAGGAAATAGCTGAAGAATTTGATGCTATAGGAGGTTATTTAAATGCCTATACATCTAAAGAGAATACAGTGTATTCAGCAAAGGTTCTTAAAGAATTTTTACCTCTTACCATAGACGTTCTTTCTGATATTATGTTTAACTCTGTATATAATGAAGAAGAGATAGAAAAAGAGAGAAATGTTGTATTGCAAGAATTAGCTCAAGTTGAAGATACGCCAGAGGAAGTGGTTTTTGAGAGTTTTTCTGAAACATCTTTTGCAGGTCAAGCGGTTGGAAGAAGTATTTTAGGGTCTAAAGAGAACATCCTTAATTTTACCAAACAACAAATTATTGATTTTACTAGAAGTCATTATATTGCTCCCAAGATTATTATTGCAGCATCAGGAAATTTAACTCACCAAGAATTGTTGAATTTAGTTTTAGAAAAATTTACTCCATTTCCAGGCTGTAATTTAATAGAAGTAGAGGGCGCTAAATACACAGGTGGATATAATTTTAAACATGACACTAAGTTATCGCAGTTTCATTTAGTGGTTGGATATGAAGGTTTAAGCATACATTCAGATGAATATTATAAACTAGAGATGTTAGCTAATATTTGGGGCGGTAGTATTTCTTCAAGGCTTTTTCAAGAAATTAGAGAAAAAAGAGGTTTGGTTTATTCGGTTGGTAGTTTTTGTCATTATTTCTCAGATTCTGGAGTTTTTGGAGCATCACTTAGTACATCTAGTGATAAAATAGAGGAAGCCTTAAGTTTGTTATCTGAGGAGATAATTAAGCTTACTCATACCATTACCCAAGAAGAAATTGATAGATGCTTGTCTCAGGTGAAATCTTCACTATATATGAGCAGAGAAACAGTAGATAATTGGGTTAGTATAATGGCGGGTAATTATTCTTGTCATGGACGGTATATTCCCAGGGAGGAAATTTGGCAAGGTTATACTTCAATTACTACAGAAGATCTTCATGATATGGCGAAAAGAATTTTTAGCAGTAAAAAGTTAAGTACAATTTCAGTTTTGGGAGATATAAAGAATTTCCCTGATTATCAATCTATACAAAAATTAGTAACTATATGAGAATAGCCACTTGGAATGTAAATTCTGTTCGCATGCGTTTGAATAACATAGAGAAGTTTGTTATTCAAGAAAAGCCAGATATTTTATGTTTGCAGGAAACAAAGGTAACAAATAATGAATTTCCCTTTAAATATATTAAGGACCTTGGTTTTAAGCATATAGAATTATATGGGGGTAAAGGCTATAACGGAGTGGCTACCTTGTCAAAAAAACCACTACAAACTAGTTTTTCATTAAATGTTATTGAAAAGAAAGAGCATCGGCACATCGCTGTGAGACCATATAATGGAATAGAAATTCATAATTTTTATATACCGGCGGGAGGGGATATTCCAGATCCTAATAGCAATCCAAAATTTGCTCATAAATTAAAATTTATGGATGAAACTACAAAGTGGTTTAAAGAAAACAGAGATCCAGCAGATAAGTTGATTATACTTGGAGATTTAAATATTGCTCCACGTGAGAATGACGTATGGTCTCATAAACAACTTCTCAAGGAAGTTAGCCATACTCCTATTGAATTAGAAAAAATGGAGAATTTGTATCAATCATTAAATTGGCATGATGCTATTCGTAGGTTCACTCCAGATTCTGAAAAATTATATAGTTGGTGGAGTTATCGTAATCGTGATTGGGCAAAATCTGATAGAGGTCGTAGATTAGACCATATTTGGGTTACAAAGCCATTGGAAAAGTATATCAAATCGGGATATATTTTAAGGGAAGCGCGTGGTATGGAGCTTCCATCTGATCATGTACCTGTTATACTAGAGTTAAAAGATTTAGATTAAGGTTTTTTGATGATAGATGGCATGCCAAAAGTTAGAGGAAGTTATCGTAAAGCATTTGAGCTATCAAATGTTACGTGGTTTAGAGTTGGGGGACCTGCTGATATTCTATTTAAGCCGGCAGATATTGAAGATTTAATTTATTTCTTACAAGAAAAATCTCCTAATATACCCTATATGGTTTTGGGAGTGGGATCCAATCTTTTAGTAAGAGATGGAGGTATTAGAGGAGTCGTAATTCGTTTAGGTAAAGAATTCACAAATATAACTCATGAAGGTAATGAGCTTGTTGTTGGTGCTGGAGCATTAGATGTTAATGTAAGTCAATATTGTTTGGAAAACAATCTTGAGGGTTTAGAGTTTTTAAGTGGGGTCCCTGGTGTAATAGGCGGAGCTTTAGCTATGAATGCTGGAGCTTATGGTCAAGAAATTGCTGATCATTTAATAAAATTAGAAGCATTAGATTCTAAGGGTAATTTAATTACTCTAACTAAAGAAGAATGTGGATTTAAATATAGATCAAGTTCTTTGGAGAATAATTTAATTTTTATTAGAGCCTTGTTAAAAGTCAACCCTGGAAATCACGCTACAATAAAAGGAAAAAT
Source organism: Rickettsiales bacterium (assembly GCA_025210695.1). Lineage (NCBI taxonomy): Bacteria > Pseudomonadati > Pseudomonadota > Alphaproteobacteria > Rickettsiales > Rickettsiales bacterium. Next base: position 59,307 of record JAOARE010000008.1, on the reverse strand, counting down.
TCAAAACATTCAGCAACAAAGAGAAGAGTCCCAACCTATTAGAACTAAAACTAGTGGTAGTAGCTTTAAAAACCCTTCAGGACATAAGGCTTGGCAATTAATAGATCAGGCCGGATGTAGGGGGCTTCGCATAGGAGATGCTATGGTCTCCCAGAAGCATTGTAATTTCTTTATTAATGTTGGTAATGCAACGGCTAAAGAAATTGAAGAATTAGGAGAAACTGTTAGAAAACGGGTGTTTGAAAATTCTGGAGTGATGCTAGAATGGGAAATAAAGATAGTTGGATCTTATGACTAGGATTAAACTTTTAAGCAAGTTAGAAATTGATCTCTCATCTAAATATAGCCTAGTAAAAGAAGGTGAGGAAATTATTTTATTAGATCTTTTTCAAGAAAGTGATTTAGAGATACTAAATTCTCAAAATAGAAATGTTCCAGTTATAGCTTTTATAAAAGATGCAGAGCTGATTTTAAAATCAAGAGTTGATGATTATCTTATATATCCTTTTAATAAAGGAGAATTAGAAATTAGAATTCAAGTTGCTATTAATAAATTTAATAACAAAAATTCAAGTGATATAAATATTGATACATTGACTGGATTATATAACAAGGATTATTTTTATACTTGTTGTCAGGAGGCTATAAAATCTAGAGCTCACTTTTCTATTGCAATGATTGATATAGATAACTTTAAAAAGATTAATGATTCGCAAGGCCATTTAAAAGGGGATGAATATTTAAAGAAAGTGGCGGAAATATTTAAACATTCTATTCGAAATAATGATGTGCTAGCCCGTTTTGGTGGCGATGAGTTTATCATTATGCTGCACGATAGCTCTATTGAAGGCTCTCTTATAGTGGGAGATAGAATTTGTAAATCTATAGAAAAAGAATGCAAGGTGAGTGTTGGAGTAGCAAGTATTGCGCCTGATGATTCATTAGAAGATTTAATAAATAAAGCAGATAAAGCTTTATATATGGCAAAGAAACAAGGTGGAAATAAAGTGGTGAAGGCTTGAACTCTGGCTGGGGCGGGAGGGATCGAACCTCCGCATGACGGGATCAAAACCCGTTGCCTTACCGCTTGGCTACGCCCCATTAAGAGAAAATGTATATTATCAGAATTTTATAATTGTTCAATAACTTTTCTTAAAAGTTTGAAATGAATTTATTTGTTAAAGAGATTGGTTGTAAAAAATAGGAATTATCATGGAATTAATATCAACATTATTATTTAATATTTTATCTTTTGTTTTAGTGCTAACGATTATTGTTTTTGTTCATGAATTTGGACATTTCTGGGTGGCAAGAAGAGCTGGAGTTAAGGTGGAGGTGTTTTCGATAGGATTTGGTAAAGAGTTGCTTGGATTTAATGATAAACATGGAACACGTTGGAAGTTTTGTTTAATCCCTATGGGGGGATATATCAAAATGTTTGGTGATAAAAACTCAGCTAGCCAAGAAGATGGAGATTTAATTAAGGGATTCTCGAGCTCAGAAAAAAAGATGGCTTTTTCTTGTAAATCTTTAAAAGAGAAATCTGCTATTGTTGCTGCAGGTCCTGCGGCTAATTATCTTTTTTCAGCAATAGTCTTTACTTTTTTCTTTTTTATATATGGATATCCAAATGTCACTACCAAGATTACAGAGGTTATTGAAAATAGTCCAGCTAGCAAAGCTGGAATTTATCCTGGCGATGTAATAGAAGAAATTAATGGAAATAGAGTAAATAGCTTCGATGATATAAAGAACATTATGGCTCTAAATTTAAGTGAAGATGTTTATATTAAAGTAAGTGGACAAGAAATCTATAAAACTGTTACTCCCCAGAAAACAATAGAGAAGGATGCTTTAGATAATGAGGTAATAAGTTATAAATTAGGTATTATTACAACTGATATTAAGATAGAAGAGCAGAATATATTTGCTGCAACAAAACTAGCTATATTAGAGTGTTATAATCTTTCAGTGATGACTCTTAAAGCCATGGGACAGATAGTTACTGGAGCAAGAAGTAGCAAAGAATTAGGAGGGCCTATTAAAATTGCGCAATATTCTGCTAAATCTATGGAAGCAGGAATTAAGTCTTTGTTATGGTTTATGGCATTATTATCTATTAATTTGGGTCTAATAAATTTATTTCCAATTCCTGTTTTAGATGGTGGTCATTTATTAATCTATCTAGTAGAAGCTAGTTTTGGTAAAAAAATTGCAGGTAAAATACAAAATTATGGTTTCCAAATAGGAATAATTCTATTACTAATGTTAACTATATTTGTGTCGTTGAATGATTTAAGCTCTTTGTTAAAGTAGGATAATGATGTTTTGTAGGAATATTATTTTTATAGTTTCTTTATTCTTGTCTGTTTTTGCCTATGGTGAAACAGTTGATAAGATTATAATTCAAGGTAATGAAAGGATTGAAGGTGATACCATAAAATCCTATTTAGACATCCATCCTGGAATTAGTTTTAATAGTGAAGATTTAGATAAGTCTATTAAGAAGCTTTATTCAAGTAATATGTTTAAAAAGGTTGAGATATCTGTAAAGGGAAATAACCTTATAGTAAAAGTAATTGAGAATCCTAAGATAAATTTAATAGTTTTTGAAGGAAATTCGAAACTAAAAAGTAAAGATCTTGAAGCTGAAATTATTCTTAAACCTAGAGCAGTTTATACAAAAGCTAAGGTTCAGGAAGATGTGAATCGTATTATAGATTTATATCATAAGAATGGCCGATTCTCAGCTAAAGTTATTCCACAGATTATCGTTTTGCCGCATAACAGAGTAAATCTGGTATATAAAATTGAAGAAGGTCCGGTAGCCAAAATAGAAAAAATTATATTTGTTGGTAATAAAGAGTATAGTGATTATAGACTTAGAACAGAATTGTCTAGTAAAGAAACTCATTGGTATTATTTCTTATCAAGCAGTGATTTATTTAATCCGGCAAGGCTTGAATATGATAGAGAGTTACTCACGAGATTCTATCAATCTAGAGGTTATGCTGATTTTAAAATAATTTCAATTATAACCAATGTCTCCGAGAAAAAGGAGCGTTTTTATATTACTATTACTGTGGATGAAGGAGAGAGGTATGATTTTGGTAAAATTGATATTAAGTCAGAGCTAAAAGATAAGGATATTAATTTAAACGAACTAAAATCAGAGATTACTACTAAAGAAAAAGATACATATGATGTAAAAAAAGTAGAAAAATCTGTTGATTTATTGATAAAGAGGATTAATGATCAAGGCTATGCTTTTGTTGACGTCGATCCTCAAGTGTGGCTCGATCAGGATAAGAGATTGGTTAATATTACCTATTTTATTGGTGAAAGTAAAAGAGTTTATATTGATAAGATTAATATAAAAGGTAACGTTAGAACTGCTGATAAAGTTATTCGTAGAGAGTTTCGTTTGGCAGAAGGTGATCCTTATAATGCAACCAAAATCACTCGTTCTGAGCAGCGCATTAATAATCTAGATTTTTTTGAGAAGTCAAACATAGAAACTGCTCGCACAAGTGAACCGGATAAAGTGGACCTGAATCTTAAGGTGCAAGAAAAATCTACGGCTAGTTTGAACTTTGCAGGGGGATATTCTACCACTGATGGTCCTTTAGCAAGAATAGGCTTTAGTGAGCCTAACTTATTAGGTAATGGACAGCAATTAGATTTAGCCTTTATGAAAGCTGAGAATCGTTTTAATGCTGATATGTCTTTCACAGAGCCGTATCTATTTGATATGCCTCTTTCTGGAGGGTTTGATATATTCAGCAGTACTGTTGGTAGAGATAGCAGTCACTACAGAAGTTATGATAATCAATCAGAAGGAGTAAAGTTTAGAATAGGGTATAATTTGACCGAATATTTAAGTCACCAATTTTTTTATCGCTTTTCTCACAATAAAATTTCTAATGTACCAGATGATGCTTCAGACTTAATCAAGGATCAGGTAGGGAAAAAAAATACTTCTTCGATAGGACAATCTCTGTTTTATAATAGACTTGATTCTAATACTAGTCCTACAGATGGATATTTTATAAGCTTAAGTCAGGACTTTGCCGGGGTTGGTGGAGATATAAAGTTCTTAAGGCATACTGCTAAAACAAGATATTATCATCCTATTGTTAATGATGATGTAATCTTAATATTAGGAGCCGAAGGTGGTATAATTAATGGATTAGAAGGGCAAGATGTGCGCATAAATGATAGGTTCTTTTTAGGAGGAGGAGGTAGTCTTCGAGGTTTTAACTATGCAGGGGTTGGTCCCAGAGATAAAGATGACTTGAATTCACTAGGGGGAAATCGTTATTATAGTGGAACATCTGAGGTTAGGTTTCCTTTAGGGTTTGGTAAGGAAATGGGATTATTTGGAGCTGCTTTTGTAGATGTTGGTAATTTATATAAAGTAGATGTTGATAAAAAAGATGAAATCTGGGATAGTAGTAGTTTACGTTCTTCATATGGTATGGGGATAGGGTTTACTAGTCCTATGGGGCCAATAAGAATTCATTATTCTGTGCCGATGAGCAAAGAATCTTACGATAGAGAAAAGAAATTCGATATCACATTTAGTACTGCATTTTAAGGAGAAAAATATGTTAAAAAAAATAGTCGTTTCAATATTAATAGTTTTAGCAATCAGTAGAATATCTGTAGCTGCAGATAATAGTAATCATATAGCAGTTATTAATACTGATAAGATTAGAATGGAAACAAAAGCAGGTAAGTCAATAGCTGATCAGTTAATGAAATTACAAAAAACATTTCAAGATAAAGTGACAAAATTACAAAAAGATTTTGATACTAAGAAAGCTGAATTAGATAAACAAAAATCTGTGTTAAGTAAAGAAGCATTTGCTAAAAAAGAAGCTGAATTTAATAATAAATTTAATGATTCACGCACTCAAATGCAACAAGAAGCAAGTGATATGGAGCAAATGCAACAAGCTGCATTAAATGAATTTAATACTGTTGCGATGGAAGTAGTTAATGTTGTCGCTAAAGAAGGACAATACACGCAAGTATTTCCAGCTGAATTGTTAATATATGTTGATCCTAAATCAGATATAACTAGCCAGGTAATTGCAGGAATAGATAAGAAAATTAGTACCATTGCTTTAAAGGCTCCAGAAGCATCTTCTAAAGCTCCAGCTAAGAAGTAGTCCTACAATTTTTTCCCTAGCAAAGGTTGATTTTGCTAGGGATTTTTATATTTTTCTTGTTGCCATTGATTTTAAGTAAGCCAGCATGAATTCATCTAACTTTCCATCTAATACAGCTCCGGTATTGCTTGTTTCATATTCAGTACGCAGATCTTTTACCATTTGGTATGGATGTAATACATAAGATCTAATTTGATGTCCCCAGCCGATTTCAGTTTTTTCTTTGTTTAGTTGATCCACTTTTTCTTGTCTGCTGCGTAACTCTACTTCATATAGACGTGCTTTTAGCATAGACATTGCTTCTGCTTTATTTTTATGTTGTGATCGATCACTTTGACATTGTACAACAATTGAGCTTGGTATGTGAGTTATTCTTACTGCGCTATCTGTAGTGTTAACATGTTGTCCGCCTGCACCAGATGCACGGTAGGTGTCTATTCTTAAATCTTTTTCATTGACTTCAACATTAATATCATCAGTCAATACAGGAAAAGCAAAAACACTGGCAAAACTAGTTTGCCTTTTTCCTGCCGCGTTAAATGGCGAAAGGCGTACTAGACGATGAACTCCACTTTCTGATTTACAATATCCATAAGCATTTTTTCCGTAAATTTTTATTGTTACGGATTTTATTCCAGCTTCTTCTCCGGCAACTTGATCAACATATTCTATTTTAAATTTATGTCTTTCAGACCATCTTAAATACATTCTAAGAAGCATTTGTGCCCAGTCATGACTTTCTGTTCCACCAGCTCCTGCATGTATTTCAAGAAAGCATTCTTTATTATCGGCTTCTCCTGAGAAGAGACATTCTATTTCTAAGTTTTTCACGGTTTCAGAAAGGGTAATAAGTTCATTTTCAATTTCTTCAATTAGGGAGGAGTTTTTTTCTTCTTCTGCTAAATTGATTAATTCAACTAGATCATAAAATTTTTGTTGAAGGTTTTTATATTGATTAAGACTGTCTGATAAATAAGTTTTTTCTTGAAGAAGTCTTTGTGCCTTTTTGGGTTTATTCCATAAATTAGGATCGTTACTTAATTCCTCTAATTCTTGCAGTCTAACAAATGCATTTTCATAGTCAAAGAGACCTCCGCAGAAGATCTATAGTGTTAGTAATTTGGGAGATCAAGTTTTCTGTTTCTGTTTTCATAAATAATATCCTAACTTAAAATAACACCATATAATATGGGATTATTTGTGTGTTCTATCAAGGATATTTTTAATATGCATGATGTTTTTTCATAATGCTTTTAATTTCTTTGGCAGACTCATCTATTGCTATGTTAACTTTATCAACAATATCTTGATTTACTGTTTTTTTACTAAACATAAAGTGTAGAGGCATTGTTGAGTTGATATCTATAACATTAAAGTTATTATTTTTTGCACCTATCTTAGCTAACTCTTGATTAGCTAGCAATGTGTCAATTACAATATAATCAACCATATTATTGTTTAGTAATTCAACTATCTGTTCATGTGAGCTTTTTATAACTAGAATTGTAGAACCAGGGTTTTTAATAAGGTCATTTATTTCTTGAGAGTTATAAACAACTCCATCTACTAGCCCTATCTTGAGATTTTTGTTCATTTTAATAAATTCAATAAATTCTGCAGCATTGGTAAAAGAGTTTGACTTAGAATTATTAGTAACAACAGATTCTGAATCTAGTCTATAAGTTTTACTAAATAGAGCCCAGTTTTCTCTTTCTTTAGTATCTGTGGCTCCTCCTACAAAATCTTTTTCTCCTGATTCTATTTGGGTTAGAATTTCTTTCCAGAATGCTGGATTTTCTGCATCGTATTTTACAGTTATACCAGCTTTATTAAAAATAACCTTTGTTAGTTCATATTCTATTCCTGATATTTGACTATTATTAATGACATAAAATGGAGGATTATTTCGAATGGCTGAGTTTAGAACTATTTCAGCAGAAGCACTAAAATTAAAGGCTAGTATGGAAGTTATAAATAGTTTTAAGAGAGTTTTTGTCATATTAAATCACTTTGAAAGTATTATACATAATTGCTTAATAACAATAGCTTATTAACTAAAGATTGTCAATTTAGAAATTTTTATAGAAAATAATATGGGTCTATATCTATTTTTAAATGGATATGATTAGGAATTTTAATTCCTTCTAACCAGGCGGTGAAGAATCTCTGGATATTAATATTACGCTTAGTTTTGATCAATATTCTATAACGAAATTTTCCTCTAAGTTTATAGATTAAAGCTGGAGCTGGTCCTAAAACTAAAATCTGTTTGCTAATGGGGGCTAGTTTAACCAGTTCCTTAGAAAAATCTGCTAATTTTTGTTCTTGGTTACTAGATAAAATAACAGAAGCTAAACGACCAAAAGGTGGCATGTTAATAGCCTCTCTAGTTTTCATTTCTTCTTCAATAAATTTTACTCTATTATAGTTAGATATTGCTAAAATTAGAGGATGTTCAGGATTATACGTTTGAATAAAAATTTGACTATTGCAAATTTCTCTTCCGGCTCTACCTCCAACTTGTTGTAATAATTGATAGGTTTTTTCAGCAGCTCTAAGATCCCCACCCATCATTCCTGAGTCTGCATCAATAATTCCTACAACAGTAAGAGATGGAAAATGATGTCCTTTGGCAATAATTTGAGTTCCTAAGATAATATCATATTCTTTATTGGTTATAGAATTAAGGAGAGTTTCTGCTTGCTTAGAGTTGTTGCAGTTATCTTGTGTTAGAGTAGTAACTTTTGCGTTTGGTATTAATTCGCTAACTTCTTCGGCTAGTCTTTCAATTCCAGGACCACATGCTACAAAACTTTCTTCTTTAGAACAATGAGAACAAGTTTTAGGTAAAGCAGATACATACCCGCATTGATGGCATTTTAGTTTCTTTTGAGATTTATGGTAAACCATTCCTGTTGAACACGCATGGCAGCATATTCTATATCCACAATCACTACAAATCATTGCTGGAGAATATCCTTTGCGATTTAAAAATAATAGTGATTGTTGATTTTTAGCAAAATTTTCTTTTAGGGCTTTGACTAATCTGGGGGCGATGAAATAATTTTTTTTGCGTTCTTTTTTCATGTCGATGACATGAACTTTAGGCATAGAATTATCATTATAACGTCCTGTTAAAGTAACTAAATTGAGCTTTCCTAGAGAAACATTATGAATAGTTTCAAGTGAAGGAGAGGCAGATGCTAAGATTATAGGGATATTACCTAGTTTGGCTCGCATAATTGCCATGTCTCTGGCTTGATAAGTGACGCCATCTTCTTGCTTATAACTTTGTTCATGTTCTTCATCAACAATAACCATTGATAAGTTTTTATATGGTAAGAATAATGCGCTTCTAGCTCCTATTATAATTTTAGCTGTTCCATCCATTATGGCCATAAAGCTATTTCGTCTTTGTTTTTCTGTTATATTAGAATGCCAAATATAAGGAGGTGATCCAAATCGTTTAGTTATTCTATTCGTAATTTGGGAGGTAAGAGCAATTTCTGGCAACATAATAAGTGCTTGACCATTAGCTTTTTTTATAGCTTTATCAATAGCCGTTAAGTAAATTTCTGTTTTACCAGATCCGGTAACGCCATCTAGAATAATATTGTACTTTTTATCCTCAATAAACTTATTAATTTGCTCAATAGCCTGAATCTGTTCCGGGTTAAATTCTGGTTGAATATATTCTAATGGAGGGGTGTTTATAGCTGATTTATGTGGCTTCTCCTTGAGCATCCAGGTAGATATTTGAGAAGGAAGAAGCATTTTAAAAACATGACCTAAACTGAATAAATAATAATCTGCTATCCATTGAATAAACTCCAGGTAGATATCAGGAATATTAAAAGGTAGCTTTTTTTCAACGGGTTTAAGTTTTTCTAATGGCACATCACTTATATGATTTGCTTTCCACACCATTCCTAATGTTCTTTTGCTACGAAAAGGCACTATTACTAAATCACCTAAACGGAGTTCTAAATTATTTGGAACAATATAATCCAAAGGATCCAAATTTGGTAAGAGTACTTGGATGATTAGAGACATAAAATAGATCTTAAAAACTTACATAGAATATCAATATATTATGATTTCTTGATAAAGACTAATGTTTTATCTTTGTTCTTGGATCTTATGAAGATTTTGCATATACTCAAGGCTAAATATTATCAATTGGAGATGATTTATTATGAAGATTAAATCTAGTAGGACCACCATTATCGCAGCTATAGTATTAGCAGCAGTATTTTTAACTTATTTTTCAACAGAAACAAGCTATGAAGTGCAAGAGGTAACTAAAGAAGTTAAGTTAGTAGGTGTTAAAAAGAAGTCCAAGTCTTAGCGTAAATATTTAGAGAGCCAACAAAGTGGGGGGATGAGTAATAAAGTTAGTCCTATATTCATTTCTAAATATGGTAGAGCTTCTATAAAATTTGACGTTGTTATAATCCTTCCAGCAGAAAGGCTTAAAATAATTAAAGTTGAAACGAGTAAAGGAAAAGTTAATAATATTGCTACAGCACTGTTTTTATGCAGATTTATTGTTAGCATAGCTCCAAAAACACTTATGCTAGATAGCAAAGGGATAGATAAAACAATAGCCAACCAAATTTTCCATATTATATTAAAGTCGATTGAATAAAATAAAGCAGCAATTGGTAAGATTATGGTCATTATCAAAATAAACTCAATGCTAGCCATTATCATTTTACTTAAAAAAACAACATAAAAAGGGACTCCAAATACTAAATATTGGTCTAAGCTTCCGTCCTTTGCATCTTCATCAAAAATATGACTAGTGATTAAAACTATTCCTAACAGCATACTAGTCATTATTACTGAAAGAAAAAATTGATCTAAAACATTAGTAGAGTCTAAATTCATAGTAAATGGGAAAATAGATATATTTACGAGCAAGAACATTGCATTACTAAGCCATGACTTGCTCTTAATAAGATTCTTTTTTAGTTCAAATATGGAGAGATGTATTAATTGACTAATCATGTTTAAAATCATTTATATTAATAACTGGAATTTTTTTATAATAATCTAAATTATGTGAAGCAATGATGGCCATTCCCCCAGAGGATATCTTAACTTGCAGGAGTTTTAACAATAATTCACGACCTTCTTTGTCAAGATTAGCTTCTGGCTCATCAAGTAACCATAATTTACCACTACCTATAATCATTCTAGCCAGAGCAACTCTTTTTTGCCATCCTTTAGATAAATCTTTGCATTTAGTATTGATCACTTCTCCTAATTTAAATTGGCCAATTGCTGGAGGAACTAATAAATGATTGCCTTTTAAATCTGCCCATAGAGCTAAATTATCAATGACCGATAAATCTAATTTAATAGCATCTTCATGGCCTAAATAACCAATACATTTCTTATAATATTCTTCATAATTTATTGGCCTGTTGTTCCATAAAAGATTTCCGTTATAATTTCTAGATAAGCCAGCCATAATTTTTAATAGGCTGGTTTTTCCAGCTCCATTTCCCCCTTTCAGAATATAAATAGAATTAGGCAGAAGTGAGAAACTTATATTAGAAAAAATCTCTTTGTTATCTATCTCAAGTCCAATATTAACACATGAAAGCATTATAAAATTACTCCATAATTTAGGATAGCTAGAATAGCTCATTGCTTTTGAATAAGCAATATAAGTATATAAATGAATTGATTGATTTACTGTTTAAATAAGCTAGTATACATAGGTTCAATTTTATTAATTTTAATTTATTTGTGGTGTAGAATATGAGTTCTTTTTCTAAATCCTTTTATTTACTTAGACATGGAGAAACAGATTGGAATAAAAGAAATGTTTTTATGGGAGGTAAAAATATTCCTTTAAATGAGAACGGATTTAAACAGGCTTATCAAATGGCGGATTCTTTGCAGGATATTTCTTATGCATCTATTGCTACAAGTCCTTTAATGAGAGCTAGAACTACGGCTCAGGTTCTTAATCAGAAAATATTAAAACCTATAACGGTAATTGATGATTTAAGAGAAAGTTCTTGGGGAGTTATGGAAGGAAAACCTAGTAAAGGAAAATTCTGGGTGAATGATTGGAGAAAAGGGAAATATATTGAAGGGGCAGAATCTTTCATAAAATTTAAAGAAAGAGTTATAAGGGGAATAAATCAAGCTCTTGAATTGCCAGGACCGGTGTTAATTGTGGCTCATGGTGGTATTTGTTGGGCAATACAAGACGCTCTTGGTCTTCCTTTTTTAGATATAGATAATTGTACTCTTGTTCAATATAGTCCTCCAAATAATCTTAATTATAAAAATTTGAAAGATGTTATCTGCTAATGACCTTCCTATAAAATTTTTTCCTCAAGGAGTTTTATTACATATTAAGGTAACTCCTAATGCTTCTAGAACTAGGATTGGTAAAATATTAGATGGTAATTTAAAAATTTATGTCACATCGCTACCAGAAAATGGACAAGCTAATAAAGTTGTAATAAAATTATTATCAGAACGCTTAAGTATGGGAAGAAATAATATTTCTATCAGTCAAGGGGTAACCAGCCAATATAAGGTTGTTAGTATTATTGGTGATAAAGATATTATTGTTAAAGCCTTGCAGATTATTATCTAAATATAGAAAAATAACGAATGAAAAAACTCTTTATTAATATCATTGTATTGACTTGTTTTTTCTTTGCAGATTTTTCTATAGCAGCAACGCCTATACCTAAAATCTCTAAAAATTCTAGAAAAGCTAGTATTATAGCGGATATGCACGATGGAAGAATATTGTATTCTAGTAATGATAAAGAAGTTCGATATCCAGCATCATTAGTAAAAATGATGACTCTTTATTTGGTTTTTAAAGAAATAGATGAAGGTAGGTTGTCTCTTGATAAGAAGTTATTGATATCAAAAAAAGCTGCAGCAATGCCGAGAACCAATCTTAATTTAAAACCAGGAGGATACATTCCTGTAAGGAAAGCTATTTTAGGTCTTATTGTTCATTCTAGTAATGATACTGCAGTGGTGTTAGCTGAAGCAATTGCCGGAACAGAAGCAAAGTTTGTTGAAATGATGAATAGACAAGCTAAGAAGCTTAAGATGAAGAATACTACCTATCGTAATGCATCTGGTTGGCCCAATAAAGCACAAAAATCTACTGCTCGCGATTTAGCAAAATTGGCCATCGCCTTGAAAAAAGATTTTCCTCAGTTCTTTTCGTGGTTTTCCGTGACTAGTTTTACTTTTAATGGTAAAACATATAAAAGCCACAACAACGTTCTTAAGAACTATAAGGGCGCTACGGGATTAAAGACAGGTTTTATTAATGCTTCTGGTTTTAATATAGCCACTACTGCCCAAAAAGAAGGAAAACACTTAGTTGGTATAGTGATGGGAGGTAATACTGCTAAGGAAAGAGATACGTTAATGACTTCTTTGTTGGATAATGCTTTTTCTAAATCAGGTATAAAGGATTCTTCCAAAAATAAAATAAAAAAAGAAAAACAAAAAAATAAAACAAAGAAACAAATAAATACTTCTAAAACTAAAGTTAAAAACAAGGTCGACAAAAATAATGCTCAGAAAAAAGTAAAAACTACTGTTAATCTGAAGGATAAAAAGAAAAAAAATCAAATAAAAACCAAGGTCAAAGAGAAAAAGAAAAAAAATCAGACAAAAGCCAAGGTAAAAGAGAAAAAATCAAAATGATTACAAAAGAACAAATAGTTAGAGCTCATCACAGAATAACTCCCGTTATTAAGCGAACTCCCTTGGTTATTAGCGAAAGACTAAATAAAATGTTAGGCCATGATATTATGTTTAAGGCGGAAGGAGCTCAAGTTACAGGTGCCTTTAAAATACGTGGAGTTTTAAATACCCTCTTATCTTTAAACGAACAGAAGAAAGAGTTAAATAGAATAACAGCTTATAGTTCAGGGAATCACGCTAAGGCTCTTGCTTGGGCTGGCTCAGAAGTTGTAAATATTCCAACCGAGATTTATATGCATAATTCAGCGTCTTTCTCTAAAAGAGAGGCGATTAAAGCTCTAGGATCAAATCTAATAATCACTGAAACTAGAGCGGAAGCTGAAAAGAATGCCAGAATTTCAGGAGAGGAATCTGGTTGCTATTTTCTCCACCCCTCAGATAATGATCTAGTTCTTGAAGGGGCTTCCACTTTAACTTATGAAGCTTTAGAAGATTTGAATTATACTCCTGATGCAATATTTGCAGCTTGTGGAGGAGGAGCATTATTATCAGGAGTTTATCTTGGGAGCAGGGCAGCTGATAGAGTTTGTAAAATTTATGGAGCTGAGCCTGAGATTGCTAATGATGCAGCAAGGTCTTATAAGTTAGGTAAGATTGTTGGTTTTAAAGAATCCCCGCAAACTATGGCTGATGGTCTGCGTAGTTTGCAAGTATCGCAGCGCACTTTTAATTATTTACAAAGACTAAACGGATTTATAGAAGTCAGTGAGGAAGATATTCTATATTGGTCCGTTTGGTTACATGAATTGTTAGATATTCCTTGTGAGCCCACTGCGGCTGTAGCAATGGCTTCTGCTTTTAATTGGTTAAAAACTCAGAATACCAGACAAAGAATTTTAGTAATTTTATCTGGTGGTAATATTGATAGTGAAATTGCAAGTTTACTGAAATCAAGCAATCATTTATATAAGACTCCAAAATTATAGCCTCGAAATTAACCTAGAATATATTCGTTGATAATGTTATTATTTACATAAAATTAAATAGGATATAATAGATGAAGTTGATAGTAGCAATAACTGGTGCTTCTGGGGTAATTTTTGGTGTTAGGTTGTTAGAAATATTAAAGGAAACAAAAAATGTTCAGGTACACTTGATCATTAGTAAATCAGCTAATATTACCATCAAGAGCGAAACTAAGTATAAAGTATCTGATATTAAATCTCTTGCTGATTTTTCATATAGTATTGAAAATATAGGTGCTTGTATGTCCAGTGGTTCTTTTAGAACTGATGGTATGATCATTGCGCCTTGCTCTATAAAAACAATGTCTGCCATTGCACATTCTTATTGTGATAACTTAATTACTAGATCTGCTGATGTTATTTTAAAAGAAAGAAAAAAATTAGTATTAATGCTCCGTGAAACTCCACTTCATTTAGCGCACTTGCGTAACATGACGATGATCGCAGAAAATGGAGGAATAATCTATCCTCCAGTGCCAGCATTTTATCAGAACCCTCAAAACATAGATGACATAGTAAACCACACAGTTTGTCGCGTATTAGACTTATTCGATATCAATTGTGATAAGATTAAACGTTGGGAAGGTTTATTTTAGTTACTTCCTATTATATTTTATTTTTTTAGTTAGGTTAATTGATAAAGCAAGCACTGTAAATAGGACCATCATTAAAATAATCATAGTAGCTAATGCATTTATAACGGGGCTTATCCCGAAGCGTATTCTTGAATAAATTAACATTGGGAGAGTAGTTACTCCAGCTCCTGATGTAAAGCTAGCAATAATTAGATCATCTAGAGAAATAGTAAAGCATAGTAGCCAGCCAGAAATTAATGCAGGTACAATTAAAGGTACAGTAACTAAAAAGAATACTTTAATAGGAGGGGCTCCAAGATCAAGAGCTGCCTCTTCAAAAGATGGGTCCAGTTCAACCAATTTTGCTTGAACCATTAGGGCAACATAAGTTACTCCAATAACCATATGTGCTATAACTACAGTTTCTAAGCCAAATTTATGAGGAATTCCAATTAATTTATTTAAGGATAAAAACACTAAAGAAATAGCAAATCCAGCAACTACTTCTGGAACCACTAACGGAATTGGCAGTAATATTGAGAAGATTGATTTTCCTTTAAAAGCGCTAATTCTTTGTAAGGCTAATCCTATTAAAGTTCCAATTATAACTGCTCCTGTGGCTGAGAGGGATGCTACTTTAAAACTAGTGAAAAAAGCGGCGATAATTTCTTCATCTTGCCATAATTTTCTATACCAAGTGAAAGAGAATTCTTGCCATACGTTGATAATGCTTGAACTATTAAAGGAGAACACTATCAGTATTATAATAGGAATATAGAGGAATAAGAATCCAAAAACTGTGGCTAGATTAGTGAAGTTACAACGCATCATTTATCTCCATAAAAATAATGAAGTATTTTAATAGGTATAAGCACAATTAATACCATTAAAATGGTGATTGCTGCCGCCATTGGCCAGTCACGGTTCATAAAAAATTCAGTCCATAATAATTTTCCAACTGTAATAACTTTAGCGCCACCTAATAAATCTGGAATAACAAATTCACCAACTGCAGGAATGAATACTAATACAATTCCCACAACCACTCCTGGAATAGATAGTGGAAAAGTTATTTTCCAAAAAATGGATAATGGTTTAGATCCTAGATCTGCAGCTGCCTCTAATATATTTTCTTTTATTTTTAATAACGAAGAATAAATCGGGAGTATCATAAAGGGAAGATAAGTATAAACAATTCCTATAACAACAGCTGTTTGAGTATTAAGTAGATTTAAAGGTTCATCAATTATTCTAATCCACAGTAGAAAATCATTTAATAATCCCTGAGGTTTTAGAATTATTATCCATCCATAGATCCTTATCAATAAAGCAGTCCAGAATGGAGCGATAGTTAGAATTAGTAATAATAGACGCTGTTTAGGGGTGGCTCTATACATTACATAGGCCATTGGATATGCCAACAGAAATGTAAATATTGTAGAAATTAGAGCAAGTTTTATAGAGTTAGCTAGAGCCTTTAGGTAAAAAGAATCTTGGAATAAAACTTTATACCCTTCAAAAAAGGGGCTTATCTCCAATTTACCATCTTTAAGTTGTAAAAAGGATTTATAAGGTGTAATTCCAAATTCAGGTTCGCTAAAACTAATTACCAGAAGTAATATCAATGCAACAACAATAAATAATCCTACCCACAACAAGGGAGGAACTATAATTAATGTACGGTAGCGGTCAAAAATTCCAATATTCATGACTTTAGCAATACTCCATCAGTTTTATCCCAAGAGATATAAGCCATATTACCATAATCTATCAAAGGGTTTTTAGCCCTTGCTGAAGTTGGCACGCTCACATGAATTATTTTATTGCTTGGTAGAGCAACATGGTAAACAATTTGGCTTCCAAAGAAGGCAACGTCAACAATTTCTCCCTCTGCGTGGTTGTGTGAGTCATCTTCTGGTTCACTAAAAATCTCCATTTCTTCTGGGCGAACTGCCACCCATACTTCTGTGCCTATATTTAGCTGTTCATAAGAATTAACTAAGATTGGTGAAGATATTTGATCGCTATTAATAACAAGGCGATTCTTTTTGGTATTGTCGCTTATATATCCATGAAAAACATTAATTGATCCAACAAAGTTAGCCACAAACCTAGAGTTGGGGTAATCATATATTTCTCTAGGAGCCCCTATTTGCTGAAGTTTTCCTTCTTTCATAACTGCCATACGATCAGACATAGACATAGCTTCATCTTGGTCATGGGTTACAACTAGGAAAGAGATCCCCAGGATTTTTTGAATATTAGTTAGTTCTACTTGAGTTTTTTCACTGGTTTGACGATCTAGTGCTCCTAAAGGTTCGTCAAGGAGCAATACTTTAGGTCTTTTTACAATACTTCTAGCTAACGCTACTCTTTGCTGTTGTCCACCTGAAATCTGCCATGGTTTACGATGAGAGAAATTGGACATTCCAACCATTCCTAGAGCTTCATCAACTCTTGTTTCAATTTCTTTGCGAGGTAATTTTTCTTGCTCCAAACCAAAGGCAACGTTTTGCCAAATATTCATATGAGGAAATAATGCGTAAGATTGAAACATCATATTAACAGGTCTTTTATATGGAGGGGTATCGGTCATATCAACCCCATCAATAAATACTCTACCGCTATCTGGAGTTTCAAATCCAGCGATAATTCTCATTAGAGTGGTTTTACCACATCCAGAAGGGCCAAGTAATGAGAATGACTCGCCTCTTAATATATCTAAGCTTATGTTATCAACAGTTTTGTAATCATTTGTTTTGAATTGCTTAGAAATATTTTCAATTCTAATAATTGCATCTGGTTTAGTAAAATCGTTCATTATACTCAAGTTTATTTAAATAGTTTAGGCATTGTTAGACTATATAATAGTTTTCTTGATAGGGCTATTATTATTTATTTGATAAAAAGATCAGCGAGGTGTAAACTTATAATTAACTTATGGCTGGGGATGTTTAATTATAAGGAGAGAAGATATGCCAAAGAAGCAAAAACCAATCGATACGGGTCTTACTGATAAACCTAGAATGATTTCTTGTAGGAATGAGAATAGAGCAGCTGTTGGAGATGTATTACAATTTCTTAGAGATGAAGTTAATGATGGAAAAATGTACATGGTGCCTACATTTAAGGCGCCATCTTCACCTGAAGAAGCAAGAAAAATAGAGACTAATGCTTTAACTATTAGATATGAAAAAATCCATGGCAAAGAAAGTCTTAAGGAGGCTTTAAAAGAAAAATTCCCAGAGAAATATGGAAAAAAATCTAAAGGTTCATCATTTTCTGAAAGAGCCGCTGAAAGCCGTGAATTACGGGGAAATTCTGGACGTGGTAGTAAATAGTTATTTTATATCTAACTATAATTGTTTGGTTTAGTAAGAAAGCTTTTTATATAAAACGAAGGATAATTTTATGTCAAAAAAAGAACCTATAAAATTAAAGCTACCTACAGCTCTTTACGGAGATGAAGTGGTACTTGAGAATCAAGGTGAGGTTGATCATGATCAAGTAATGAGAAAAAGGGTTGATGGATGGAGAAAAGCAGGACTAGTAAATAACCATTCAAGAACAAAACCTCTTGAGAAAATGCCTCCACATAGACAAGAGAACTTAGAGTTTCTTAGAGATAGGGTAAATAACGGAAATCCATTGATACTTCCTACGTTAAGAGAAGATCCTTTTGGAGATGTTGAATTTAGAGAGTTAGCTAAGAGATATGAAAAAATTCATGGAAAAGGAAGTTTAGAGAAAGATTTAAAAGCAAAGTTTCTAGAGAGAGCTAAAGCTAAAGGATCATCATTTTCTGAAAGAGCTACTGAAAGTAAATCACAAGAAAGTTCTGGACGTGGTAAATAGTAAATTAACCTATATAGCTCCTCGCATCATGAATTTTACTAATTGAGAAAGCACCAATACTGTAGATAGACCTCCACACCATAGGGTTATAAACCAGAGCCACTGCTTGAGCTTAGGGTGGTTCTTAAGCTTCTCATTTACTAATTTAATACATGTGTTCATGGCTAGACTTTCCTCTAAAGATATAATAACAATATCCTGTATAGCCTAGAATTACTGGCAATAGGGGAATAACTCCAACTAACATTAGTGACAGTCCTGGACCAGAAGCTGCGGCATCCCAAATGTTATAACTAAATGGAATAATCCATGGAAAAATACTTAACCCAAGTCCTAAATATCCCATCAGAAAAATTCCAATACTTGCTAAGAAAGGACGATATTCATGTTTTTTGCCATGAAGATCACGCCATATTATTATAAATAAAGCGGCGGTTATTAAAGGAATAGGAAATAAATAATAAATATTTGGAGTGCTAAACCAAAAATCTTTGATCTGCTCTTCTATAAATGGTACCGCAATGCTTACCAATACCATAAAAATACCAACGAAACTAAGAACATAAGAAGCAACTTTACGCGACCATTCTTGAGTTATATCTTCAGATTTCATAACAAGCCAAGTGGATCCTAAAAGCGCATAACCAAACACCACTGCAATGCCGGTCATAATGCTAAAACCGCTTGCCCAATCAAAAGGACCTCCAGAGAAATTCCTACCATCAACTTCAACACCTTGTATAAAGGCTCCAAGAATCATACCTTGGCAAAAAGCTGCCGCTAAGGACCCGTAATGGAAGGCATAATCCCATAGATAGCGTTGATGTGGTTCTGATTTGAAGCGGAATTCAAAAGCTACTCCACGCATTATTAGTCCAAGTAGCATCATTATAATGGGCATATAAAATGCTGGCATAAGAATAGAATAGGCTAAAGGAAAGGCAGCAAATAAACCTCCTCCTCCCAGAACTAACCATGTTTCATTGCCATCCCAAAAAGGAGCAATTGAGTTCATCATACGATCACGACATTTATCTGATGGAGCGAATGGAAATAATATTCCAACTCCCAGGTCAAAGCCATCTAGTAATACATAGAGAAAAATTGCTGTTGCAATAATTACCCCCCAGATTAGTGGAAGATCAATATAAGAGGAAAAATTAAACATTATAATTCTCCTTTAGCTTTTATCACCGAAGCTAAATCATGGTTATTAGATAAATTTTGTTTTGCATTTTTAGGTATACCTTTTTTTATTAACTTCACAATGTAATAGCTGCCAGCTCCAAATACAAAGGTATACATCACAACAAAAGATAATAAGGACCACGCCACTTGATCGCCAATAATTGCAGGAGAAACAGATTTCATTGTTCTAATAACCCCATATACTGTAAAGGGTTGTCTTCCTATTTCAGTTACAAACCAACCAGCAAGTATAGCTATAAATCCGGAAGGAATCATCATAACCCACAATCTATGAAGCCAAGGGTTTTGGAATAGTTTGCCACGGAAATATTCAATAGCGCTAAATATTCCTGTAAATATCATTAATATACCAATTCCTACCATAACTCTAAAAGACCAAAACACCCATGCCACGGGAGGAAGATTTTCTGGAGGAAAAGATTTAAGATTTGGTACTTCACCATTTATATCATGGGTCAGAATTAAACTTGCGCCTCCAGGGATTGTAATCCCATATTTAGTAACTTCCTCTTCTTGATCTGGCCAGCCAAAAAGATATAGAGGCACATTGGTAGTTTTGTCCCAATTTCCTTCCATTGCAGCAACTTTTTCTGGCTGATGTTGCATAGTGTTTTTTCCATGTTCGTCACCTATGAAAAATTGAATAGGCGCAACAATAATTGCCATAATGGCAGCCATGCCTAGCATAACTTTCGCTTGCGGTACATGGCGTTTGGTTAGAATATATAAGGCTCCAACTCCTCCCACTACAAAAGCTGTAGTCAAATATGCAGCTGTTACCATGTGAAAGAAGCGATATGGAAAAGATGGGTTGAAGATAATTTCCAGCCAATTTGTTGGCATAAGTCTACCATCTTCTGCCATTATAAACCCTTGAGGGGTTTGCATCCAGCTATTAGCAGATAAAATCCAGAATGCTGATGTTAAAGTGCCAATAGCGACAATTAAAGTAGAAGCAAAATGCATTTTGGGGCTTACTCTTCCCCAACCAAATAGCATGATTCCAAGAAAGGAAGATTCAAGAAAAAAGGCTGTTAACACTTCAAATCCAAGAAGCGGGCCTAATACATTTGCTGTTTGATCTGAAAAAACAGACCAATTAGTGCCAAATTGGTAGGACATCACCACTCCTGAAACCACTCCCATTCCAAAAGCTACTGCAAAAATTTTAACCCAGAATTTATAGAGATCATAAAATCTTTTATCATTTGTTTTTAACCAGCGCCATTCTAATACGCTAAGGAAGCTAGCTAATCCAATAGTAAAAGCTGGAAAAATTATATGAAAGCTTACAGTGAATGCAAATTGGATTCGAGCAAGTAACACCGGATCAAGATCAAACATTAACATATCCTATAAATTATAACTTCTTAAAGGCTATCATTATATGAAAAGTAGTCAAGAATAGAGTTATATTACGTTCTAGTCCTCTCTATGTTTTTTGTTGGTGTTTTATTCCTTAAGGATGTAAGGCTAGGTCTAGATTTATTAGCAAATCTTTCAACAAATTTACCTTCTATTTTTTTTTGTTTACTTAAAGAAATTACTTTATTTCTTTCTAATTCTATAGGAGAAGAAGATAATTCTATGGAAGAAGGAGAAGTTTCCAAAGCAGCTAAGTTTGCTTTGGCATTTATATTTTTGACCAGGTTTTTTTGTAGAGCAAATAATCCAGCTATACAGGTGGCAGCTATAGGAATTCCTAAGGGGCCTAAGAAAACAGAGCTAACAATTAATCCAGCCATTGTGACAGCACTTACAATTGAATAGATTCTTACCATTTTTTTACTATGTTGTTGCTCTTTAAGATAAGTCTCTTTTTGAGATTGATAAATATCATGGTTTATTTGATCTGAGTTTTGTCTTTCCATTAAAGAGGTGATTCGTTCATTTTTATCAGGAGATAGGGAAGGTGCTTTATCAAAAGTTTTATCTATTTTATATCGTTGTCCAGATTTAGAAATGGCTTCCATGCTGGATGTAAATTTATCTCTATTTTTTTTATTAGCTACAGCGTCCACAAAAAAAGAGACAGTGTCTTTGTTATCATCACTTAAATAATCACTTATAATTTTAGGATAGATTTGTTCTCTTTTTGTTTGGTTATGTATTTGATTAAACATTTTTTTAACAGCAACATATGCAAAATTCTCTAAGGAGTCTTCAGGAATTTCATCAAGTTGTGTAGCATATTTTTTTGCTAATTGATCGGCAATTGCAAATGAATATTCATCTATATTTTGGTTTGTGTTCATTTTTTTACAAAAAATACGGGCTGATTTTTTTAGTAAATTATTTTGGTCAAATTCGTCTTTTGCTCCAAATTTGCTAAAAATTTTATCAAGTAACCTTCTATTTATCATAGGTTTCATGATGGGGCTTGCTGCAGCTATGATTCCTCCTGCAGATGGATAAAAAGAAACAAGGGGGCTTTGGGCTATATTTTCAATATAAGGTGTGGTGAGTTCAATTTGGTCTTTTGCATAAAGAGTCCAAGTTTTATAACTACTATCATCTTGTAATATAGTTGCAATGTTTTCTTCTTCATTTTGAACGGCTTGGCAAAGTGTATAGAATTCTTGTAATCTGCTTTGAACAGCATTTCTAAAATTTCTTCTTTTAGCTATTCGTTGTTGATCTTCTTTAGAAGCAAAATATGGTTGTGTATTTACATTTTCTAGAATGTTCCTTACTTTTTTATGTAAAGTATTTTTGGGATCAGAATCTATACTGGAGGGGGCTGTTTTACTTGTGCGAATCTCCTCTAAATAAGGCAGATTTTCTACTAGAATTTCTTGAGCTATATGTTTACCAATCCTTTTTACATCACTAAATAATATTTGATTTGCAAAGGAGTTTTCTTTATTCAGTGATAAAGATATTTGCGGTTCTAATTCATCAATAGAGAGAGACATTTCTCCAGAAACTTCATTTAAAGCTTCTTTTGCATTTTGACATATGCTTAAAGAAATTTCGTTATTTAATTTATCCTGTAGAGTTTTGCGTAATAAATAAGATTTATCTTTTGGATCATGGCAAGGTATTTCTCTAAGAATGACTAATGCTTGGTCATATTTATCTTGAACATCAGTAATATTTGAAGAATTTCCTTGGGTTGTTTTATAAATAATTGCAGCTTTAGTAAATTTACTTTCATTATTTGATGGATCAATAGATAAAGCCCGGTCACATTGATTTAAGGCTTCGGCTTCTTTGCCATCTTTAAATAATATGTTAGCCTCTATATTTAAAACAGATGCTGCGCTAGGTCTATGTCCAAGGTCAGCAGCTTCTTGGAAAATATATTTAGCTTTTTGTATAAATGCATTTGCTAATTTTGAGTCTGAAGTGACAGACTTGGCCTTTAGTGTTTCTGCCCTTTTTAATTCTAATTGTCCTTTATTATATAGAGCTTGGGATAGTTTTGCAGAATATGGAGCATGTGTCCTATAAATTCTAATAGATTCATCATATAATTTTTTAGCATCAATATATTGATTAGATTGGATTAGAGCTAGATTATATTTAGCATCAGCTTTTAATATAGGGTCTATTTTTTCATCAATATTTGCAATTTCTGTGTAGATTTCTAAGACATTTTTTCCTTGTTTCTGCTCAAGTTTAGCAAGGGCAATTCCTGCGTGCAATATTTTACCTTGGTTATATGCTTTATGATAATATTTGGCAGCTTCTTTTAAATTTTTGCTACATCCTAAGCCTTTTTCTGCCATTGTTCCTAGGTAGAACAAGGACTCATATTGAGAAGTTTCTTGTTTAAATAAAGATAAGGCTGTTATGTAATCTCCTTTTTCAAATAAAGCTTTTGCTTTATCTAAGTTAGACATGAATATAGGCATATATCTCCAAAAAAGTAAGCTATTTAATCTCTATAAAATAACAATATAAGATTAACAAAGTATTAAATCTTAATGATTATAAACCCCAATTAAGATCTCTTTAGCCACTAAAGAAACATCATCATCACTGCGCTTAGTTATCACTTTTGGAGTAATGATCTCTCCATTAGAAGAAAAATATGATAAATAATTATGTTTAAATGCTAGATTAAATATAGCATTATGAGAATCATTCATAGAGGATGGTTTAAATAAGATTACTCTGTTTGATGGCAAATATAAAGGTACTTGCCCTATTGAAGATACTGAGGCCCCAGGTATAATAAAAATATTGTTATTTTGCATAGCAAGATATAGTAATGGATTATAAAAAGAAATAGCTCTACGGTTCTTTCCATTAATTTCAATAGCAAAATTAAAGAATGAATAATCCATTTCTTGAAATAATTGGACAAAATATCTACTCACATCATCTATAGCAGTGGATGGATCATCTCCTAATTTATATTCATGATTTGCAATTATTTTAGCGGTTTCTGGTGAGTATTTCCCAGTGCGTGGACCATTTTGAATAATAATCTTATGTTTCTTTCCTTGGTCTACCCATAATTTATAAATATTGTTAAAAAGTTCTTTTGCTGATTCTTTAGTAAAATAATGCATTTTATTAGAAGAGTCTGGAGCATCTCCAGGCATCATAATAATAATATAGTCTTTGTCTAATGAAGGTTTATTTGGATCTTTCCAATTATCATAGGCAAGTTTTAATTCTTTTTTGGAAAGATTGTTTCCTAGAGAAGCAAAAACCAGAGTATGTTTAGGAAAACTATTAATAACTCTCTTTTTATCTGGGGTGTCTACTACAGCTTCTGGAATAATAAGGTGATTTAGTTTTAATTTTGGAAATATATTGAAATATTGATGGATAACTAAGCAATTGTAACTCTTTTTATTGTTAATAGAGTTAGTATCAGAAAGATATTTAAAAAGTTCCATGCCCTTTTCGCCCACAGCTATGGTAATATATTTATCGTTTTCAGGAATTGTTTTTAATTTAGCTAAATATTCTTCCCTGGCATCCTCTTGAGATTGATTTGCATCTATGCTTAGTGTTTCGATTTTAGATTTGTTAGATAATGCTTTAACTATGGCGTCGCCTTGGTTTAAATCTCCAACATGGATACTGCTGACTAGTAATAGGATCTTGATCATTAATTTAAACTTAAATCGGAATTCAAATATAGAATAATTCTATTATAGTCTTGAGTGTATGATCAACTATTGGAAGTTTCTTTGTGAATTAAAGCAGCTCTTTTTAAAAAGGCATCTATAAGTTTATTAGAATAATAATCAAACTCATTACTTATTATGTTATTCAATATTTTAGATTTTAGAGTGAAATCCAGCATAAACTCTGCGTCCACGCCGTTTGCGTTTGGAGTAAATTTCCAATGATTCTGTAAATTTTTAAAAGGCCCATCAGCTAGTTCCACCACAATTTCTTTGTTTGGTATTAGGGTAACTTTAGAGACATATGAGCTGCGAAATAGTTTATACTTAATGACTAATTCTGCATAAATTATATTATTTTTACGATCATTAATTCTAGCGGCCACGCACCAGGGAAGGAATTCAGGATAAGATTCTATATCCGCTACTAAATCAAACAAAAATTTTGCATCATATGGAGCGGATATATTACGAACTAATTTAGGCATATCATTGCCTTATTTTATTTCTTCACCAATTGTTGTAAGCTCATCAATAAATCCATCAGCAGCATTCTCCGCTAGCTTGCGTAGCTTTTGTTCTATTTCATCAGCAATGCTAGGATTCTGTTCTAAGAATAACTTACAATTCTCGCGTCCTTGGCCCATTCTTTCATTGTTATATGAATACCAAGAACCAGACTTTTCAACAATATCTGCTTTAACTCCTAGGTCAATTAACTCACCTCTTTTAGAAATTCCCTCTCCATACATAATATCAAATTCAGCAATTTTAAAAGGGGGAGAGACTTTGTTCTTTACTACTTTTACCTTGGTTTGGTTACCAATAACTTCATCTTTATCTTTTATAGACCCAGTTCTTCTGATATCCATTCTAACTGATGCATAAAATTTTAAAGCATTTCCACCTGTAGTGGTTTCAGGACTGCCGAACATTACTCCAATTTTCATTCTAATTTGATTAATGAAAATAACCATACAATTAGTTTTAGACATTGACCCAGTTAATTTACGTAGAGCTTGGCTCATTAACCTTGCTTGAAGGCCCATATGAGAGTCACCCATTTCTCCTTCTATTTCAGCTTTTGGAACTAATGCCGCCACACTATCTACAACCAATACATCCACGGCACCAGAGCGCACTAAAGTGTCAGCTATTTCTAGAGCTTGTTCTCCTGTGTCTGGTTGTGATAACACCAGCTCATCTATGTTTACACCTAGTTTTTTAGCGTAAATTGGGTCTAAGGCATGCTCTGCATCAACGAATGCGCAAGTGCCGCCTTTCTTTTGAGCTTCAGCTATAACTTGTAATGTTAAAGTTGTTTTACCTGAGCTTTCAGGGCCAAATATTTCAATAACTCTTCCTTTTGGTAAGCCACCTATTCCTAAAGCTAAATCTAGTCCTATTGATCCAGTTGAAATTGCTTCTATTTCAACTTTTGGGCGTTGCCCTAGTTTCCATATTGATCCTTTTCCATAAGCTTTTTCAATTTGACTTAGAGCAGTATCAAGAGCTTTATTTTTATCCATAAGTTTTACCTATCTATCAGTTTAATTAATGCTTATTATTTCATAAGGGTTATCTAATGAGAAACTAGGGATTTCAATATCAAGTATTTTTCCATTAGCTAGCATTTTGTAATGACCCTTCATTATTCCAGAGGATGTTTTTAAGTTAGCTAAGCTTTTATATTCAAAGGCTTCACCTGGTTTTAAAATAGGGCGTTCTCCAACTATAGTATCCCCTATAACTTCTTGGGTAGTGCCATCGGCACCAATAATTTGCCAATATCTACCAACTAGTTGTACCACAGAATTACTAGTGTTTTCAACAGAAACTAGGTATTCCCAAAAAAAATCATGGTTTGATGATAAGTCATCTTGGTAAGATGGGACAATTGTCACTTTCATAGCGTTACTAGTTCCAACATACATAATATTTATCTATTTCTCCTTACAACTTTATATCAGTATAAGTTATTATATATTATATATAACCTAATAATGTATCTTGCAAAATAAAAATTGATTAAATATAAATATAGCTATTAGGAGATATAAAACATATGGTCATGGAATATTCACAATTTACTAAATTAGCTGGGGAAGAAATTAACTTTATCTATGATGCCTTAGAGGAAGCTGAATTTGATGAAGATTTCGATCTTATAAGCGATGTACTCTATATTTATACCAGCAAAGGAGATTACGTAATTAATCAACATTCTCCAACTCAGCAGATTTGGCTATCTTCTCCTGTTAGTAATGCTGGATATTTTAATTATGATGTTCTTACTAAAGAGTGGAAAGATAAAAAGAATAGATCAATTAGGAAAGTTTTATCTGAAGATTTAGGAGTAATAATATGAAGAAGCAAATAAGCTTAATGCATACGGAGTGTTTACAGATAATCCGATTGCTTTGATGAGGATGATTGCAGATGGATTCTAATTTGTTTTATTTATTAGTTCTTCAAGGTAAGATTCAGAGGAGTCATCTCTTTTTTCTTTTTTTAGTATTTGTGCAAGGTCATACCAGGCCATAGTGATGTGAGCTTTTTCTTTCGCGTCTATTGTAAGATCAGAGTTATTAATGAACTCTTCAACATCAATAAGAGTTTGAAGCATTAGGGGTCTATTGAGAGTTATATCCTGCAGTTCAACATTTTTATAAACAAACTTCTTTCCTCCTATTATTTCGCTAACAGAAACTCCTGCGCTATTTGCTAATTTTTCTAGAACAAGACTAGTTAGAGATTGGCTTCTTCCACTTAAATAATGGCGGATTGTTGCTTCAGTTACCCCAGCCTTCTTTGCCCAGGAGGATGGGGTAAGGTTTTGCTGTTGCATAAACTCTTTAAAGGTGTTTCTTTGATGGTCAATAATTTCTTTGTCTAACTCCATATTCGTAGGATAACACAGGTGTTTTTAAAATAAAAGCGTAATATAGTACGAAAGGAACTTGACAAACGTATTGATATACGATATATAATATTAATATGCTAACTAAGTTGATATATAAGTAAGATGTTTAACCAAGAATCTATAGAAATTGAACAATTATATTTAAATGATTTAGATGAAAATAATTTTAGAAGTGAAGTATCTATGTGGAGAGCTGTAATTATCCAGGCTTTAGGTGACTTAAAGCTTCCGCCTTCAAATGCTAGATATCGTCGTTGGCGCCGTCAGGCTACTAAGTGGTTTAAAGATGCTGATGAAAATTTTAGTATTGTCTGTGAGTGTGCAGATTTATCGGCGGAGAGAGTTTTAACAATTGCTTATGATATTATTTCTAGTAGAAGAGATATAGGGTAAAGAACTATTATTTAATGAATTGATTTTATGTATTCTGCAGATAATTGTTTTACCATTTCCATAGACTCTAAAATTTCTTCCAATGTGTTTAATGTTTTAAAATCTATTTTTTCTAATGCAAATTCAGTGACTTGGGTTATTTGAAGAAATCCTATTTTATCTTTTAAGAATGCATCAACTGCAATTTCATTTGCAATATTAAAGATTAAAGATGCGTTAGTGTCAATGTTTGCAAGTACTGACTCTAAGAGCTGTAGAGACTTAAATTTTTCTGGTTCTGGTTTATAAAAATTTAAATGCCCAATTTTGGTTAGATCAAAACTATTAAATTCATTAAGTATTGCCCGTTCTGGGTAAAACAAAGCATATGAGATTGGGATCTGCATATTAGCTGCGCTCATTTGAGCAAGCATTGATCCATCTTGATAATTTGCTATTGCATGAATGATCGATTCAGGATGAACAATTATTTTTATTTGCTTAGGCTTTATAGGAAAAAGATGATAAGCTTCAATAACCTCTAAGGCTTTATTCACTAAAGTTGCGCTATCGATGGTAATTTTTGCTCCCATAATCCAGTTTGGATGTTTTAGTGCTTGGGTCTTAGTAATTAATTTCATTTGCTCTAATGGATACTCTCTAAAAGGTCCTCCAGAAGCCGTTAAAGTGATGTCTTTAATTAGATGTGCTCTGTTAGAGTCAAAAACTTGAAATAATCCACTATGTTCTGAATCAATAGGAATAATATTTACATTATGCTTTTTAGCAAGGCTCATAATAATATGTCCTGCGCAAACTAAACATTCCTTATTAGCTAAAGCTATATCATTACCAGATTTTATTGCATTAATAGTTGGTAATATAGCAGCTGATCCAACAATAGACATTACGGTTAAATCAACTTTAATTTTTGCTATTTCATCAATGGAGTTAGTTATAATCTCAATATTAGTATTTTTTAGTAAAGATTTTAGTTGTTCTATTTTGCTAGAGTCTCCAAGATGAACATATTGGGGGTTGAGCTCTAAAGCTTGTTTAGCTAGAAGTTCTACATTATTATGAGCGGTTAAAACTTTGAGCTCAAAATTTTCAGGTTTTTTTTTAAGTATTTCAACTGTGTTCTCACCAATAGAACCAGTGCTTCCAAATAGAGCGATGGTTTTTCTAGCCATTAGTAAATTCCATCATCTTGAATTTCATCTAAACTGAAAACTTCTGGTTCATCGTCATCATCCTTTTTTTGTGGTTCTTCTATTGCAAGACTTGAATCATCAACAACAGCTTTTTGAATTTCTATAGGGCTTTGATAATTTTTTCGTTTGAATGCTTCATAGATTGTTCCTCCGTATTTCATTGAAGGCTCTCCACTCATATAATCAGTTCTAACTAATTTTATACCATCAGGTATTTTAAATGATTTATCTGCTTGGTCTGCTAATGCTTCTTTCATGAA
The DNA here is from genome assembly GCA_025210695.1 of Rickettsiales bacterium. Classification (NCBI taxonomy): domain Bacteria; kingdom Pseudomonadati; phylum Pseudomonadota; class Alphaproteobacteria; order Rickettsiales; species Rickettsiales bacterium. The sequence continues at coordinate 29,909 of JAOARE010000008.1, read as the reverse complement.
TTCAACAAAAATAGGCTGTGCAGCTGTTGCCCCAGATTCCTTAGTTCCCATTTTGGTTGCATTGTCATAACCAACAAATACTCCCACTACTAAATCAGGAGTGAAGCCAATAAACCATGTATCTTTAGGGCCATTAGATGTTCCCGTTTTTCCAGCAATGGTACGCCCTAATTGTCTTATAGGTAAGCCAGTTCTTGTATGAAGAACCACGCCTTCTAAAATGGAAGTTAATTGATATGCAGACCTTGGATCTGTAACATAAGGATTATTATTTTGAATAAAAGGAATAGTACCATTTATTTCGTTGCAATCAACGCATATTCTTTTGTCATTGCTAAAGATTAATTTTCCATGGCGGTCTTGAATTTTGTCAATCAAAGTGGGGGTAACTTTGCGCCCACCATTAGCGATAACAGCATAGGCATTAGTCAGTTGCAATACCGTGGTTTCTAGTGCTCCTAATGCCATAGAGTAATATGGTTGTGGATCTTTATTGATTCCAAATCTTTTTGCAATTTCCACTATATTTCCAATGCCCACAGCTTCAGCAATTCTAACTGTGATGGTATTACGAGATAGCTCCAGTCCTCTTCTTAACGTTAAAGGTCCTAAAAAATCATGATAAAAATTCTGAGGTTTCCATAGTGGTAATCCTGGGCCTTGTTCCATTTCAATAGGAGTATCTAAAAATATACTTGAAGGAGTAAATCCAGCTTCTAAAGCTGCCAAATAAACAAAAGGCTTAAAGGAAGATCCAGGTTGACGAAAAGCTTGGGTTGCCCTATTAAATTTACTGTTATCAAAGCTATATCCACCGACTAAGGCTAGAACTCTTCCGGTGTGAGGATCCATAGCAACTAGTGAGCCATTTATTCTTGGAATTTGCTGAATTGCATTTTTATCGTCTAAAGTTATTACATCACCTGGTTTAAACATTGAAGTTAGCTTTCTGCCTTTTAAAGCCCATTTACTTAGAGCTATATTGATAGATCCTTTTTTGCCGTTAGCAAATCCAACTTTAGCAGAAGTTTCTGTTAGTTTTAAAATAACTGCATAGCGCCAAGGCTTAATATCCATTTTTGCTGGATTTATTGAAGCTAGTTTTTTAGCCCAATTTTCTTTAATATCTATCCTAGCTATTGCTCCTCTATAGCCATATTTTTGGTCATATCTTATCAGTCCATTACGTAAGGCTTTTTCAGCAATTTTTTCTAACTTTGGATCAAGGCTAGTACGTACCATTAATCCACCTTCATATAAAGATTCTTTTCCATACATTTGGGCAATTTTTTGCCTCACAGTTTCAGCAAAAAAGTCTGCCGTTGCCACTTCATCTCTATCACGGTTAGCCAATGTTATTGGTTTGGAGAGAGCCTCTCTGGCTTCATCCTCTGAAATATAATCTTCATCATACATTCTTTTTATCACCCAGTTGCGCCTGTCTAGCACTTCTTCCATATGAGTGCGTGGGTTATAGCGGCTTGGAGCCTGAGGCAAGGATGCTAATAATGCAGATTCTTCAATGCTTAGCTCATTGACTGATTTATTGAAATAATTTAAAGCAGCAGATGCAACGCCGTAAGATCTGGATCCTAAGAAAATTTCATTTAAATAAAGCTCAAGTATTTTGTCTTTAGATAAAGCTTTAGAAATTCTAAAAGCTAAAATGGCTTCTTTTATCTTACGATTGATTGATTTTTCATTTGTTAATAGAAAGTTTTTTACCACCTGTTGGGTAATGGTGGATCCACCTACTAATTCTTTTCTCCCTTGTGCCATTGCTATAGCATTTTTAATAGCTGCTCGTAATATCCCCATGAAATCCACACCAGGATGACTATAGAAATTCTGATCTTCAGCGGAGATGAAAGCCTGACGGAGTGTTGGAGGAATGGAATTTATAGGCAGGAATATACGATGCTCTTTTGCGTATTCTTCTAACAATTTACCATCTGTGGCATAAAATCTGGTAACAATGGGAGGTTCATATTTTTCTAATTGCTCATAGCTTGGTAGATCTTGTGAGTTAATATAAAATAAGTAACCAACAGCAATAATGCCGATGATTCCAAAATTAACAGCTATCCAAAAACACCATATAATAAATTTACGCAAAATGATTCCTTCAAGATTTAAAAACTTTATTATAACCTGACTACACCTATCTGTGTACTAATTATTTATCTCTTTGGCAAGAAAGTTTTAAACTCTTAACTTACTTCCGTAAATATTCCAAGATTAGAGAGATAAGTATTAAATACGCATAATCTATGCCGCTGGTGCTAATTCTATTAAACCGCCAAGATTATTTTGTGGAATCTCATTATTAATTTCAGGGATGAGAGAATTGTAATATATGTCAATACTCACTCCAATAGTAGTAATAATAAATGAGGGTAATAGATACCATGTATTATAATAGGAAATTATATCGCTGGAAATAAATCCCTCCTCTGAGACACAAGCAGATTCATTAACCGCAATAAATTTTTCAGATAATGATGAAGCAGATGATGTTTTAACTCCAAGTAATACATCTGTATCGAATGTTTCAGAATTGATTGGATCAGCCATTATCTTACCAGAATTGATTGGATCAGCCATTATCTTATCAGAAGTGATTGGAGCACTTGTTGTCATAGGACCAACGATTGCATGTTCGTTGTTTTTACAAGACTTTAAAATTTCTTCAGAGGTTTCATAATAATGAAACATTCCTCTAGTTGCATTCGGACCATCGCATTCAGAATATTGTCTAGGTTCAAGTTTTTCTATGTGCATTTTATAGACGAGTTTATCATAATGGTTAAAGCCTACTACTAGACCTGATTTTTTATCACTTGGTCCATCTCCGCTTATGCGCTTTGATTCCTGAGATAAGCATTTCTCATTAATATTTTTATAGACGTGGGATTTTTCGCCTTTTTTAAATACATCGTCTATCGCTACATAACATACTAATTCTGACATTTAGCAACTCCATAATAATACTAATAATTGTTAATAATTTTACGAGTAAATGTCAAGAGAAAAATATTATGCCTAATGTATGAATCTTGGAGAACAGGTAACTATTTGCTTAAAAGTTTCTGGATTTAACTATTATTGCTGATTTTTTAAATCATAACACTTTCAAAAACATTGTTTTTTTCAGAAAGCCATCTGGGAATTAATTCTTTTAAAGGCTCAGCTCTAAAATCTATTTTATTTATTTTATTTAGTGGTATCCATAATAATTCTATGTGATTCTCAAGTTTAGGGATGTTGATGTTTCTTTTTAAATAATTTGATGTAACTTCAAAAACTAAGTTATATTCATGGTTATGGCATATGCTACTATGACCAGGTTCAAAGCTATATTCTAGGCATCCCAAGAATCTGTTTATATCACATTCAGCTCCAGTTTCTTCAAGTAATTCTCTAAGAAGTGCTTCCTTGGCAGATTCTCCATGCTCAATATGTCCTCCTGGAAGAAAATAGAAGTTTTTAGAAAGGTTAGTGGTTTTACAAAGCAGAATATGATTTTGGTCGATGATAACTGCTCTACTTAACACATGGATATTATTTTGATTGTTCATATCAATTTTTTATTTTTATAGATGTTATAGAATATTTGTATTAATAGTATCATTTTTGACTATCAACTTTAAAATATTTTTCTTCAAAGTTTCAGGTCGAAAGTCTGTTTCATTTATTTTATTTAGTGGTATCCATAGTAATTCTATATTTTCTTCAAGTTGGGTTATAAATTTACCAAATTGAAAATGATCAGATTCTGCTTTGAATATAAAATTATATTCGTGATCATGAATACCTTTATTTTCAGGGTTGGAAATATGCTCAAAACATCCTAAGAAATTTTCCACCTTAAAGATATCTCCAGTTTCTTCAAGCAATTCTCTAAGAAGTGCTTCTTTAGCCGATTCACCATGTTCAATATGACCACCTGGAAGAAAGTAAAAATTATTAGGGCGGTTAATGGTTTTGCATAATAAGATATGTTCTTGGTCAAGAATAATAGCTCTACTTACAACATGGATGTTATTTTGATCGCTCATATAAACTCTTTAAAAGTTTCCGAATATTGCAGTGTAACCTGAAAACTGTAGTCTGGATAGTAATTATTAGGTTCTAGAAGACTTTTTAGATCTATATCTAATATAAAATAATAAGTACAAAGCTTATTTGATATATTTAATATTACTAAAATTAAATATCCAAAGCACCATATAAATCTGTCAGTAGAGTAATTATTTGAAAGTTTTTAATCTATGCTGCTGCTGCTCCGTATAAATGATTCTCTGAGGGGACAAGGCTTACTACCCCTGTTAAAACAATATTAAGATCATCTTGTTCTAAGAGAGTCTCATAGTTATTATCGGGAAGAATGTTATTACTAGCAGCAGGTGGTTCTAAGAGAATCCCATTGTTATTATCAGTAGCAGGCATATGTCTATAATATACCATAACTCCTAATAAAGTTCCTATTAGAGCTGTAAGAGTGATAGATATCTGAGCATGGTCTAAAGATTCTTCAGGGTTTGACAGGATTCTAAAGCTTCTTCAGATGCTTCGTAATATATAAGCGTTTCTGTAGGCGCATTTATGTCTAGTCTTGATATTTGATGAGCTTCGATAGTGTTGGTTTTGTAAACAAGTTTATCATAAATATTAAATGCAACAACTGTTTCTGATCTTTTGTAGGTAGGTTCACTATCAATATCAAAAGACTTTAACTTTTGGTCCAGACATTTACGGTCAACATTTCTATATACATGAGATTTTTCTCCTTTGTATATATTATCTATTGGAATGTAATATACTGACTCTAACATTTTTTATACTCATAAGATTATATATTAATAATTATTAACATATTTCTAAGTAAATGTCAATGGAGAGATCGCATATCTGGATGGGTTCTTTTTATAAAGAGACAATTATTTGCTCAAAACTTCTTTTATATATCTACTAATCTCTTCAACTTTATTAAAGTCAAATCCTCCAGCTTGGGCAAGTTCCTTCCTGCCCCCACCACCTTTTCCTCCTGCCAACTCATTTACTGTGCGAGTTAATTCAGCTGCATCAAATTTTGAAGTTAAATCCTTATGGACTCCAATTATTAGAGAAGTTTTGCCATTTAATTGAGAACCCGCTGCTATTATAGAATTAGCATTTTCTTGAGTCATATGTTCAACAAAATTACGTAAATCTTTAGCATCCACTCCATTAGTGAATTTTTCAATTAAAGTGATTGCTCCAAATTTGCTGGTTTTCATATTAGGATCCAGCAGTAATAACTTCTTTTTTGCTTGGGTTAACTCATCTTCCAGTGATTTTTTATCTTTAAGTAAGGCAGTCACTTTTTCAGGTATTTCAGCTTTTGGAGTTTTTAAGATTCCTGATAATGCATTTAGTTTTTGCTCTTGGGAGTTCATATAATTTAAAGCAAATTCTCCACAAACTGCTTCCACCCTACGAATTCCTGCAGCAATAGCTCCTTCGGAAATTATTTTAAGAAGACCAATGTCACCAGTACGCTTAACGTGAGTTCCACCACATAGTTCTATTGATGGTCCCATAGACACCACTCTCACTTCGTCGTCATATTTCTCACCAAATAAAGCCATAGCTCCAGAATTAATTGCCTCTTCAGTAGACATTAATTGAGTATTAGCTTCACTATTATCTCTAATCATTTTATTAACAATGGATTCCACTTGAGATATTTCATCTAAGGACATTGCCTTGTTATGACTAAAGTCAAAGCGTAATCTATCAAAGGCAACTAAGGATCCTTTCTGGGTTAGATGGTCACCAAGAACTTGGCGCAAGGCTAGATGAAGTAAATGGGTTGCAGAGTGGTGTTTACGTAAATTGTTGCGGTATTCTGTATCAATTTTTAAGGTCACTTTATCACCTTCTTTGAAGGTGCCTTTTTCAATAGAGTGAGCATGAATTTTTCCTAAGAATTTTTTAGTGTCCGTAACTTTAAATTCTTCATTTTTAGAGTTGACGATAACGCCTCTATCTCCCATTTGACCACCTGACTCTCCATAAAATGGAGTTTGATTGGTGATAACAAGTTGTTGGCCATTTTTATCTTCCATTACTGCCAGCACTATAGCTTCTGCTTGAACAGCCTCATAACCTAAGAATTCGGTTGCTCCATGTTTTTGCTGCAGATCAAACCAAATTTCAGAAGTTGCTTGTTCACCAGATCCTGCCCATGCTGCTCTTGCTCTTGTCTTTTGTTCTTGCATGCAGCTATTAAATCCATCTACATCAACTTTAATTTCTTTAGATTTTAAAATATCTTGAGTTAAATCAAGAGGGAATCCATAAGTATCATAAAGCTTAAAAGCCACATCTCCTTTTAGATTCTGATTTTTTGATAAATGGATTAGTTCTTCATCAAGAAGCTTCAATCCTTTATCTAAAGTTTGTTTGAACCTAATTTCTTCTTGAAGTAATACGTCTTGAATTAAGCTCTGTGCACGAACTAATTCTGGATAAGCTTGTCCCATTTCAATGATAAGAGATGGAAGTAATTGATGCATTAATGGTTCTTTATATCCTAATTGATGAATATGACGCATTGCTCTGCGCATAATTCTACGCAATACATATCCCCTTCCTTCATTAGAAGGCATCACTCCATCAGCAAGTAAAAATGCAGAAGAACGAAGATGATCAGCTATCACCCTGTAAGAAATAAGATTTTTTCCTTCAGGTTTCACTTTAACAATATCGCAAGTAGCATTAATTAAACTAACAAATAAATCAATTTCATAATTGTTATGAAGATTTTGCATCACTGCGGCAATTCTCTCTAAGCCCATGCCCGTATCAATACTTTGCTGAGGTAAATTTTTTCTAGTGCCATTTGCTAATTGCTCATATTGCATGAACACCATGTTCCAAATTTCAATGTATCTATCGCCATCTTCTTCAGGTGTTCCTGGCAATCCACCTGGAACTTTATCTCCATGGTCAAAGAAAATTTCAGAACAAGGACCGCAAGGGCCAGTGTCGCCCATTGACCAGAAATTATCACTGGTGCTGATTTTAATAATTCTATCATCACTTAGGCCAGAGATTTTTTTCCATAATTTTGTTGCCTCTTCATCTGTATAATACACAGTGACATATAATTTATCTTTAGGTAGTAAAAACTCCTTAGTTAAGCATTGCCAAGCAAAATAGATAGCTTCTTCTTTAAAATAGTCTCCAAAGGAAAAATTACCTAGCATTTCAAAGAAAGTATGATGCCTTGCGGTGAATCCTACATTATCTAAATCATTGTGTTTTCCACCAGCACGCACTGATTTTTGGGATGTTGTTGCACGAGTATATGGACGTTTTTCTTCTCCAGTAAAAACATTTTTGAATGGAACCATCCCAGAATTGGTAAACATCAGGGTAGGGTCATTATGTGGAACTAATGATGATGATGGTACAATGCTATGGCCATTTCTGCTAAAATAGTCTAAGAAAACACTACGAATTTGATTAACGCTGAACATAAATTTCCCTCTGATATATCTATCATCATTTATAATATAAATTATATTTTTTTCAAGAAAATAGCGGTAATGCTATAGATTTTATAGAGAAAAATTATAGGGTTAGTTTTTTACACCAATGTATATATCTACAATTGCATTTTTAGGATCTTGCGCTCTTTGATCGTAAATTTCAAAATCTGCTATATAGTTTCTATTAGAGTCATCCATTTGCCAAATTTCTTGCCACGCTTTAACAATTACATTTGCCATTTCTCCAGATTCAGTAGTGAATCTATTATAGGTTTGGTCAGGGATCGTATATTGTTCTAAATTATTGTTATCGGTAAATTCAGTCACTTCTTCCCCAATAAAATAACTATATTTTCCTTTATAATCATTCTCATATTCAAAATAAATAGCAAATGTTCGTCCAGGGTTTTTACGATGTTTTATTTTGTTTGGATAATTCTCTTGAAAATATTTTTGGATTGTAGGAAGAATTTGTGCTGTTTTAGGATCAAATTCAGCTTCATTGATCGTTCTAATTTTTTTGATGCCAACTAGCTTTATTTCTGGAAGTGTAATCTTTGTTTCTTGCATGAGTTTATTTAATCGATAATAAAAACCCTGGATGCACCAGGGTTTTTTAAGTTATATAATTATTAGTTTTTAATAGCAATGGTAACTGATCTACGGTTTAATGCATCGTCATCCATAACTGCTGGTCTTTCTTTACCATAAGAAATAGTTTCAATCATGTTAGAAGGAATGCCGTTCTTTTCTAATTCTCTTTTAGCAGCATAAGCTCTTCTTTCACCTAATGCTAAGTTGTAGTCACTGTCACCTACTTTATCGCAATGTCCTTCAACAACTAAAACAGGTTGATTAGTACAAGATTTCCACTCTTCAGCTTGTTCCCTTAATTTTGCCTTAGCTCCATCACTTAGTGCTGAACTATCAAACATAAAATACACAACATTAACTGAGTCAGTTTGGTCACCCACGGTAGAAGATCTATCTCCGTCTAACCAGCTTCCTCCAGCAGAATCATCCATTGAACTTTGGCAGGCAGAAAGGAATAATAAGGTGCACATAATCGCAAGTAGTTTTTTCATAATATATTAACTCCAAATTTTTTAGTAATTAGTTTTAAATCCCCAGTAAATTACACTTCATTTTATGAAGATAATATTCTGATAAATTCATTATATATTAGCTATATAGATATACAATTAAAATAATTGCAGCTTGTGACCTATAATACAACTATTTTTTTAAGAACATGTTGTTATATTTATGATATAACTCTTTAGAATTGGTTTCCAAGTAATCTTTGGTTACCTTGTTTTCTTTGCCCAGGAATATCTTTTTAGGCTTAACTAAATTTAAATATAATGCCCTTATATTATCATAAGTATATTGTTCAGCCCATTTCCTAGCTTCTGCTGAATATTTTAAATATTCTTGATAGTTGTTGTAAACATCCAACATTGCATTTGCTGCTTCATTAACGTCCACATCAAAATTCTGTCCTATCATTGCTTGGCCATCATAATAAAAAGCAGGTTTTTCTATATTGGCATTTACTGCTTTTGTAAAACCTGAATCGGCTATTGTTTTTTGAGCTAATGCAGTACTTACAATAACAGGAATTCCTCTAGCCATAGCTTCACGTGGTTGAACAGAAAAACCTTCTCCTTTAGATAAAGAGATATAGCAATCCACTTGATCAAAAAGTTTATTATAAGTATCTGTATTTTTTATAGATATATCATAATCTACATTATTCATTTGGTTATTAACTATATAATCAATAATTTTTTGGCGGTGCAGGTCTTCACTCATGCGTGAACTTAGAAGCAGGCGCACATCTTTTCTATTACCGAAAGCTTGTTTAAAGGCTTGGAGTAATTTTACCGTGTTTTTACGGTCTATCATTGCTGAGAAATCTGCAAAGGTGAAAATAGGATGTGCTTCGCTTTTTAAAGGTTGGGTTATAGCATCACCATAGTTTACTGCAAGAGGGGCAACAAAGATTGGAATTTTAACACCTGACTTTTCATATATTGGTACTAAATTTGAATCCGGCAATACTACTAGATCATAGTTTTTATTTAATTCTTCCACCCAGAAGGAACTAATCTTATCTGACTCAAACATAGAGTAAGCAATCCAGATCTGCTCAGATTTATCAAGTCCATTGATTTTAGATAATAATTTATATTTTGTTCTATTAAACTTATAGTCTTCCTCTCCCCAGACATTAAATACATATTCATAGAAGAATATATGGCCAATTTTAAAATTAAAATTGCGTAATACAGATTTGGCATTGGCATTTAAGTCACGGGTGGATATTATTTTACCAATGAAGTTCATATCAACTTCACCACTAAGCATGTTGATAAGGTCTAGGGGCTGACGGCCTATACTATCCGCTTGATTGATAACTCCATAAATTGTTACATCATTGTTTTTTATGAAAGTTCTATATCCTATGAAGAGAAGAAAAATAATGCATATTGTGAATAGTAATTTCCTTAACATAAAATCATTGCCATATTTTTTTCAGTTTGTCTTTCCAAGCTTTAAAGTAACCTTTTGACTTCTTAGCTTCTTTCTTTGTAATTTTTAATTCTTCTAGGATTGTTTCTGAAGAAGGTAACGTTGCAATTATTTTTGCTCCTTTATGTAGTTTAGAATATTCATTTAATATCAATACAGCATGACTGTCTATATGTTCAGGCATTAGATTGTTTTTCACGAAGTTAGTTGCATTTTGTGAAATTTTCACTAATTCCGTATCATTATTTTTCATCCACTCAAGCTGTGGGAATATATTAGTTAAATTTTTATTGATAGGAATATAGTGAACATAGGGTTTCATAGCTGAGTAAAACCACTCAATTTTAGAGGTTTCTTGCTTTACCAACACAGAATTAGAAAGCATGATCCATGGCACTCGCCTCCAAGCGCAAGTATTACCATCAATGGAGATAAGATATTTATACTTTAAATGTTCTTCCTCTGGGACACTCTCAGGACCTTCCTTGAATAATATCTCTAATATATCTTTTAGATCTTCACCTGATTGATCATTAGAAAATTGAGCATAATTACTAAATTTAGCGTTTATTAGGTTTGGATAGAGTTTTGATAAAATAACCAAATTTAAGCGCGGTAATTTATCAATATTATTTGTATTATATCTAATCCCTTCGTTTCCTGTGCTTCCCCCTCTCCAGAAGAGCTTGCTAACTTTCTTGTTCCAAGGATATATATTATTTGCTTTTTCTATTTCAAAGATAATATTTTGCCACTGATCTTCAATCATATATAAGTCAGGAAATAAAAACATATTTCTTTCAGTGTCAGAGGTTACATTTTTTGAAAAAAGAAACCCAGGAATGCTCAATAAATTTTCTTTTAAGTTTTCTTTAAATAAAGCGCTGTCTCCTAAGTAAAAGATAAAGTCGACATCTGCTATTTTATAATCCTTTATAATTTTATTAAAATAATATATTAATTCTTTAAAGCGGTCATTATTTAGATCAGTAGATGAGGCATAAAGTTTCTGATTTACAATCTGGAATCTGGCGATAAGAAGCATATTTTCCTTCATTATATCAGTCCAAAGGTTTTCTATTTCTAATGGAGAGATCCCAGATGCATATTTGTGTGAGAATTGATTTACAATAAAGTCTACAATTGCTTTGCGTTCGGAAGATGGGTTTTTATCCAGAAAACTTTTAGGGCTGATAGTTTCTAGTTCTGTTGCAAATGTTAAATTGCTAAACGATAATATAACCAACAATAGTGTCAGAATTTTTTTCATTATATTTATTTACAGCTATTGCAGTTATAATTATAGATATACATTCTATAATTATTATGAATTTGTTTCAACATAGTCTTAAGTTAATTTATCATTTTTTTAGTTTAACTAGCATTTTCTTTAATAGTTTTTTATAGTAAACTTCATTAGGATCAATAAAATCAGTGGGTTTATAAATGATTAATCCAATAGAGGTAGTAGTATATTCACCAATTGCAGGGTTTAAATGGTTATCCTTGCTATAGGGGGATAGTTATATGTTGATCTAATTTTCCACTTCCTGGGTTATAATTAACAGAAATTTCATATCCTAAATTACGCAAACGAGAGACTAATTTTTCTATGTCATGTTTGCGAAATAATACGGTGTCCTGATTGTCTATAGTATCTTCATTAGAAGATATATTATATTCTGCTGTATATACTGCCACTCCGCCAGGTTTTAAAGTTTTTAAGCTATTTTCTACAAATTTTAAACCATTCTCAATACTTATAAGGTGTTCAAAGGCGCAATAAGAACAAGTAAAATCAAGGTTTTTTAAATCTTCTGGAATGTTATTCATGTCTAGTGGTTGGTATTTTGCTAGTTCTAAGAAGGTTTTTTGAGGGTAGATCCTTTTTTCATTTAATTGCTCAACTTTCGAAGAATGCTGGGTGCCAGTCCATAACTGTGCCTTTTGGTCGTTAAAATCAAGGTCTGTTGCTAAAACCTCAACTCCACTTGCTGCCATAACTGCTGATAATGCTTATTTACCTGTGCCAAAGCCTAACCCTTTCTTGCCAGGAGATAACATCCCCCTTTCCTCTAAGAGAGGTCATTCTTGGCTCTACTTCTAAATATATTGGCTCTTGAGCTGAGGTAAAACCAGAATACATTTAATATTTTATCTTTATTACTCCCGTTCTTTCATTATATTTTTATACTTTAAATACAGCAGTTTAGAGTTGGTTTCAATATATTTACTAGTTACTTCATTTTTTTCTCCAAGGATTATCTCCTTTGGATTAACTAAACTTATGAATAATGGTTTTATATTATCATAGCTGTATTGCTTAACCCATTCGCGTGATTTAGGGGCTAAGTCTAGGTATTTTTGATAATTATTATAAACATCCAGCATTGCATTTGCAGTATCAGTTGTATCTACATCAAAATTCCTTCCTATCATAATGCTATTACTATTATAAAAAGCTGGGCGTTTTATATTTGCTGGTACAGATTTTACGAACCCAGAGTCAGCAATAGTTTTTTGAGCTAAAGCATTACTAACAATTACAGGAATTCCTTTGGCCATAGCTTCACGAGGTTGCACGGAAAACCCTTCTCCTTTAGAAAGGGATATATAACAATCAACTAAATTAAAATATTGATTATATAAATCTTTATGTTTATTTGAAACATGAAGATCAACATTGCTTAGGTTATTTTCTATAATATATTTAATAGAGCGGTCATATTCTTCTTTTTCTTCTTTTCTAGCGCTAATTAATAATTTCACGTCCTCTCTTTTTTTGAATGCTTGATGGAACGCTTTGATTGTTTTTAATGTATTTTTCCTATTTTCAATACTACTAAAATTAGCAAAAGTAAATATAGGGTTAGCCTTTGTTTTTATAGGCTGTTCTAATGAATCACCAAAATCTACGCTTAGCGGTACCACAAATATTGGAATTTTTACTCCTGAATTTTCATAAACAGCAACTAAGTTCGAATCGGGAACAACCACTGCGTCATAGTTTTTATTTAGTTCATCTACCCATGAAAGAGTAATTGAATCTGATTCAAACATTGAATAAGCTAGCCAGATTTGCTCTGATCTACTAAGTCCATTTATTTTTGCAAGAAATCTATAGATAGACTTTTGGAATTTATATTTTGTTTTGTTATAATGGTTTAGTGGTAATTCATTAATAAAAATATGACCTATCTTAAAGTTATAATTTCTTAATACATTTTTTGCTACTTTACCAATATCCTGTTTAGATTCAGTATGACCTATGAAATTAATGCTAATATCCTCTTCACTTAACATATTCATTAAATCTATTGGTTGCCTACCTATGCCGTCAGCGTATTTAATTATACCGTATACGGTTAGGTCATTATTTTTTATAAAAGTTCTGTAAATAGCAAACAAACATATAATTGAGATTAGCGTTATAAGCGTTAATTTTAAAATTTTTTTCATAATTATTTTCCTAATTTTGCTTTGGCAGCCGCAATAATTGCCACTGGAACCCTAAATGGTGAACAAGAAACATAATCTAATCCTATATCATGGAAGAATTTGATTGATGCTGGGTCTCCCCCATGTTCTCCACATATTCCAATTTTTAAATTTGGTTTAGTTCTTCTGCCACGTTCAATGGCAATAGTTAATAATTCACCCACTCCATCTTGGTCTATAGATGCAAATGGATCAGTTTTTATAACGCCTTTTTCTTTATACTCATTTAAGAATATTGCAGCATCATCACGCGAGATACCTAAGGCTGTTTGCGTTAAATCATTAGTACCAAAACTAAAAAATCCAGCAGAAGCTGCGATATTTCCGGCCTTTAGGGCTGCTTTTGGCAGTTCAATCATTGTTCCAACTTCATATTTAAGAGAGACATTGTGTTTTTTTTCTATTTCTTGCGCCACATCATCCACTATTTTTTTCATAATGTTAAATTCTTCGACGTTAAAAATTAAAGGTATCATTATTTCAGCGATAGCACTTCCTAGATTTTCATTATTAACAGCAACCATAGCTTCAAATACTGCTCTAGCCTGCATTTCATAGATTTCAGGATAGGTTATGCCAAGTCTACATCCACGATGCCCAAGCATAGGATTATGTTCTTTTAATTGGTTGGAGCGGCTTTTTACTTGCTCAAATGAAAGACTCATTGCTTTAGCTAATTCTTTCATGTCTTGTTCGTTATGTGGAAGAAACTCATGCAAAGGAGGATCTAAAAAACGAATAGTAACAGGAAGGCCATGCATTACATTGAAGATATCAATAAAATCCTTTGTTTGCATTGGCAGTAATTTGTTTAAAGCCTGACGACGTTGTTTAAGATCGGTAGATAGAATCATTTCACGCATAGAATTAATACGGTCAGCTTCAAAGAACATATGTTCAGTTCTACATAAACCAATACCTTCTGCGCCAAAATTTCTAGCTGTTTCACTGTCTGTTTTAGTTTCAGCATTAGTCCGAATTTTTAAATTTCGTATTTGGTTAGACCAAGTAATAATTTGATTAAATTCTTCAAATAACTCAGGTTTTGTCATAGTAACTTCACCCAGAATTACTTCTCCAGCATTGCCATTTAAAGAGATTATATCTCCTTCTTTTACGGTTACTCCATTTGTAGTAAAGCTATTATTTTTATAGTCAATATTAAGATCTTTAGCGCCACAAACACAAGGTTTTCCCATGCCTCTTGCCACCACTGCTGCGTGGGAGGTCATCCCTCCACGGCTAGTTAGAATGCCTTGGGCAGCGTGCATACCGTTGATATCTTCAGGGCTGGTTTCCACACGAACTAAAATAACTTTATGTTGGAGAGCTAATTCTTCTGCTTTTTCTGAAGAAAACACCACTTTACCCATTGCAGCACCAGGGGAAGCTGGGAGCCCCTTGGCAATTACATTATATTTTACTTGTTCATCTATTGTAGGATGAAGCAGTTTATCAATATTATTTATGTCTATTCTTGCAATTGCATCTTCTTTGCTAATCACTCCTTCTTTAACTAAATCTACAGCAATAACAATATCAGCTTTGGCTGTGCGCTTGCCAGATCTAGTTTGTAGAATCCATAATTTACCATTCTCAATAGTAAATTCAACATCTTGCATATCTTTATAATGTTTCTCTAATTTTTTGCAAGTGGCTTGAAGATCTTGATATAATTTAGGCATTGTTTCTTCCATTGATGGAAGATCTGACTTGGTTTGTTCTTTTCCTAAGATGCTAACGTTTTGTGGAGTACGAGTGCCGGCAACCACATCTTCACCCTGGGCGTTAATTAAATATTCTCCGTAAATATTATTGTCTCCATTGGTGGGGTTGCGAGAGAATAATACTCCTGTGGCAGATTCATTCCCGGTGTTACCAAAAACCATTGATTGGATGTTCACAGCTGTGCCTAAGTTGGAATCAATATTGTTAAGTTTACGATAAGTTATGGCACGGTTGCACATCCAAGAATCGAATACTGCATTAATAGCAGACCATAATTGAACTTGCACATCTTGTGGGAAATCATTGCCAGTTTCATTTTTAACAATTTCTTTAAAGTTAGCGATAATATCTATTAGATCTTCTGTTGATAAATCTGTGTCATTTATTGCTTTAGTATCTCTTTTCTTCCACTCAATAACTTCTTCAAATAAATAAGGATCCAAATTTAACACTACATTTGAATACATTTGAATGAATCTACGATAACTATCGTAAGCAAAGGATGGATTATTGCTTGCAGATGCTAAACCAAGAACTGTTTCGTCATTTAAACCTAAATTTAAAATAGTATCCATCATTCCAGGCATTGATAATTTTGCTCCAGAACGCACAGAAACCAATAGCGGGTTTTTAGCATCGCCAAAATTGCGCCCCAGGAATCCTTCTATTTCTTTAAGTGCCGACTCTACTTGGGTTGTTAGATTTTTAGGGAGTATTTTATTTCCTGCATAATAAGCTTTGCAAACTTCGGTAGTTATAGTAAATCCAGGAGGAACAGCAATCCCAAGATGGCACATTTCTGCTAGATTGGCACCTTTGCCACCAAGCAAATCCTTCATTTTGCTGCTACCTTCATTGCTTTTTATTCCAAATTTATATACTAGTTTTTCCATGTTATTCTCGTTTGTTTAGCCATCTATTTTGCTAAAATCAGCAATTTTATAACTTAATTGTCCAATGTTATTTAGCAAATTTAATCTGTTTTGTTTTAACTTTAGGTCCTGATCGTTTACCATAACTTCTTCAAAGAATAGATCAATATCAGGAACCAAGCTTACCAAATCCTCAGCCTTGCTAACCTTGCCTATTTCTTTAAAACTTTTGTATAATTTTAGCTCAGGTGCTGCTAGTAAATCTTCGTTTACCTCTAGAGTAATATCTATTTTTGCATTAGATATTATATTTAATATTCTTTTGATAGCAAATATCAATTCTTGGGATTTGGGGCTATTTATGAATTGTTGTAAATTAGTTAGTTTGGTTATAGCGCTGCAGATATTGTCGCTATCTTCTCCTATGGAGGCCATTATCAAATCATGACGGAAATTTTTAGCCTTTAAATAATATTTCAAGCGGTCATGGAAAAATAAGACAATTTCTGTTTGCTGAGCATTATCTGATTTAAGTTTATATAACTCAATTGTTTTATTTATTAGCTCAGATAATGATAGATTCATTTTATGATAACGAATTAGTTTTATAATTCCTAAAGCTGCTCTGCGCAGAGCAAAGGGGTCTTTAGAGCTGGTAGGCTTCTCTCCCACCAACCACATTCCAGTAATAGTGTCTAATTTATCTGCTATGGCAATAATCGCAGCTAAATAAGAAGTATCTCCTATGTCGTTAGTGTCTACAGGGCGATAATGTTCAGCAATGGCAGTGCTGATTTCTTCTGATTCACCTGATGCTTTTGCATAATATTTCCCCATAATTCCTTGCAATTCAGGGAATTCTCCAACCATTTCGCTAACTAGATCAGTTTTAGCAAGCAGGGCCACTTTTTTTACAGACTCTAAATCAGAGAGTTGTAATCTAGTAGCAATAAATTCTGCTAATTCTATAATTCTATTAGTTTTGTCAAACATTGAGCCAAGTTTGCTGTGGAAAGTCATTTTAGCAAGTTTTGCTAAGTTTTGACTAGACGGATGTTTTAAGTCTTGTTCCCAGAAAAACTGAGCATCAGCAAGCCTTGCTTTTAAAACTTTTTCATTTCCTCTAATAATTAGATCATCGCTTTCATGTTTCACATTAGCTACAAATATAAAATAAGGAGCAATTTTTCCGTTTTTATCTTCAAGATAAAAATATCTCTGATGAGTTTTCATTGCACTCACTAAAACTTCTTTAGGAAGTTCTGTAAATTGCTTTTCCATTTTTCCAAGTAAAACATTAGGATATTCAACTAGGCCAACAACTTCATTAAGTAAATTTTCATCTAGAGCTACTTTTAGAGATATATTTTTAGCCAGTCTTTCAGCTTCAGAAATTATAATTTCGCGTCTTTTATTGCTAGATAAAACAACAAAATTTTCTCTCATTATATTTTGATATTCTGTAAAAGAATTAACTTCAAAAGTTTTATCTGCGGCCATAAATCTATGAGCAAAACAATGATTATTTGCAGTTAAATGTGCAAATTCCACAGGAAGAACTTTCCCGGAGAATAAACATAAGATATTGCGTAAAGGGCGCACCCATCTATTTCTACCCTCGCCAATGCGCATAGATTTAGGCCAAGTAAAAGATATTAGCATTTGTTCAATTGCAGCTTGTAGAGAAGAATCAGCAGGCTTTGCAGATTCTATTTTCTTTGCGTAATAAAATCCATCTTTCACTGATAAATCTTCTAGTCGCAATCCAACTGATTTTAAGAATCCTGCAATGGCTTCTGCTTTTGCATCTGGTTTAGGGCCTTTTCTTTCAATAACTCTCTCTGGTAATTCTTTTGGGACTCCATCAATATGAAGTGTCACACGTCTCGGAGTGACAAAATATTTGGCATTGCTATAGCTTAAGCCTAAATCCTTTATTTCTTTTTCTAAAGTTTGTAGTATTTGCTGAGCTGCTTTTATTTGCATTCTTGCAGGGATTTCTTCTGAGAAGAGCTCAAGTAATAATTCGGTTGTTGACATATTTTATTGACTCTCCATCCATTTTAAACAACATTCTTTTGTCAGGCTTCTAACTTTTGCCATATATGACGCCCTTTCGGTTACGTTTAATGCTCCTCTTGCATCGAGTAAGTTAAAATGATGACAAGCGGTTAGTGCTTGATGATATGCTGCTAAGGGTAGATTCTTTTCTAGTAAATTTTTACATTCAGACTCAGCATCCATGAAGGTGCGGAGCAATACCTCAACATTTGCATGTTCCAAAGAATAGGCAGATAATTCTTTTTCCTGTTGGAGAAATAAATCGCCATAATAGATTTGATCTGCAGGGTTCTTTGGATTGTTCCAGCGAATTTTGGTAAAATGTTCAACATCTTGCACATACATGGCTAAACGCTCTAGTCCATAAGTTAATTCAGCAGAAACTAATTCGCATTCAATTTCCCCAACTTGTTGCATATAGGTGAATTGAATAACTTCCATTCCGTCACACCACATTTCCCATCCAAGTCCCCAAGCTCCAATTGTTGGGTTTTCCCAGTCATCTTCAACAAATCTTATATCATGTTTGGTATGGTCAATTCCAATAGCAGCAAGGCTGTTTAGGCACAGCTCTTGAATATTATCTGGAGCAGGCTTTAGCAATGCTTGAAACTGATAATAATGAGATAAACGGTTAGGATTTTCTCCATAACGACTATCTTTAGGTCTTCTAGAATTTTGGACATAAGCAATCTTCATAGGCTTAGGACCCAGTGCTCTAAGTGAGGTCATTGGGTGAAGAGTGCCAGCTCCAACTTCACTATCATAGGGCTGTAATATAGAGCAGCCTTGGTCTGCCCAGAATTTTTGTAATTGAAGAATTATATCTTGAAATGAATCGCTCTGCATTATCTTAATCATCAAATAAATATCTTGAGATAAGATACATAATTAACCGCTTTTTGGCAAGAGAACTATTGATAACTCATATAAGGATATTTGGGCATTGAGAAAAAACTCCTAAACAAGCTTAAAAATAGATCTAGGATTGATTGTTGACAAATTAGCAATTTAACAACCAGCAATTAACTACTATATATTAAATAATTAATAATTTTTTGCTAAAGTAGTTGTAAAAAATTAACTTATATGGTATACTTCTAGAAATTACAAACTAATAAATTAAGAGTGCTTAATAGTAAAAAAAGAGGAGTAAAAAAGATGGATCATATAGAAAATACACAATCCCAACGGACTGAATGTAAAAATATAGCTCTTACTCTTGCTTCATTTGAAGGTGATGCAATAGCTGTAGAATCCTTGATTATGAACGGAGCCAATATAGATTGGCAGGATCAGAATGGAAATACGGCTCTTACTCTTGCTTCATCTAAAGGTCATACAGCAATTGTAGAATCTTTAATTAAAGGTGGAGCAAATGTAGATTTGCAGACAAATAATGGGAGCACAGCTCTTACTCTTGCTTCATTTGAAGGTGATGCAATAGCTGTAGAATCTTTAATTAAGGGCGGAGCAAATATAGATTTGCAGGGTCTATATGGAAGAACAGCGCTTATTCTTGCTTCATCTAAAGGTCATACAGCAATTGTAGAATCTTTAATTAAAGGTGGAGCCAATATAGATTGGCAGGGTCTATATGGAACAGCTCTTACTGCTGCTTCATCTAAAGGTCATACAGCAATTGTAGAATCATTAATTAAGGTCGGAGCGAATATAAACCTCCAGGATCAATATGGAAATACGGCTCTTACTCTTGCTTCATCAAATGATTATACAACAATTGTAGATTCTTTAATTAAGGGCGGAGCGGATATAGATTTACAGAATAAAGATGAGGATACAGCTCTTACTCTTGCTTCATCTAAAGGTCATACAACAATTGTAGATTCTTTAATTAAGGGCGGAGCAAATATAGATTTACTGAATAATTATGGATATTCAGCTCTTACTCTTGCTTCGTCTATAGGTGATGCAACGGCTGTAGAATCTTTAGTTAAGGGCGGAGCAAATATAGATTTGCAGGGTCTATATGGAAAAACAGCGCTTACTATTGCTTCATCAAATGGTCATACAGCAATTGTAGAATTTTTAATTAAGAGTGGAGCGGATATAGATTTGCTAGGTCTATATGGATATTCAGCTCTTACTCTTGCTTCTTCACACGGTCATACAGCAATTGTAGAATTTTTAATTAAGAGTGGAGCGGATATAGATTTAAAGACAAATGGAGGAGATACAGCTCTTACTCTTGCTTCTTCATACGGTTGTGCAGCAATTGTAGAATATTTAATTAAGAGTGGAGCGGATATAGATTTGCAGACAAATTATGGATATTCAGCTCTCATGTTTGCTTCATCAAAAGGTCATACAACAGTTGTAGATTCTTTAATTAAGGGCGGAGCAAAACTAGATTTGCTGAATAATTATGGATATTCAGCTCTCATGTTTGCTTCGTCTATAGGTGATGCAATAGCTGTAGAATCCTTGATTATGAACGGAGCCAATATAGATTGGCAGAATGAGAATGGAGATACGGCTCTTACTCTTGCTTCATCTAAAGGTCATGCAGCAGTTGTAGAATCTTTAATTAAGAGTGGAGCGGATATAGATTTACAGAATAAAGATGAGGATACAGCTCTTACTCTTGCTTCATCATACGGTCGTGCAGCAGTTGTAGAAGCTTTAATTAAGGGCGGAGCAAACCTAGATTTACAGGATCAGGATGGATATTCAGCTCTTATTTTTGCTTCAGCAAGAGGTAATATAACAATTGTAGAATCTTTAATTAAGGGCGGAGCAAATATAGATTTACAGACAAATAAAGGATATTCAGCTCTTTCTATTGCTTTCAATTCAGGGAAATCCTTAATAGCAAAAAGTTTGATAAAAGCTGGTCCAAGTATATGGGGTGAACTCAACGGTGATTCCACTTGTATGTGGGCTGAAATAGCAAAAGAATGGAAAGCATATAGTGACAATCCTATAAAGTATATATTAGAACATAATAATCAAGCTGACCTTGCTCTTAATGCAGTAAGAAATTATGAAAAGAATTTTGTAGCTGAGCATGGCACAGTATTGGAGATAATGAATATTGTTTCAGAATGGATGGAGTTTTCTGGATATAATATTGATACTTATCAAGCATACTTTAATAAAATTAGTACATGTTTAGAGGCACAACCGGATGGAATTATCGATGATTTGAATGTCATTTGTGGAGATTCAGGTACTTATCATATTGATTATATATAATTGGAGATTATTATTGTATTACAGGATATATCTTAAAAAAAGAGGTAATTATGCAAACAGAAATTATATCAACTATTGCAGGTAAAATTACTGACATAGCAAGTGGAATAGTAGAAGCAGGGAGTCCGTTAGTAACAACAGAATCTATGAAATGTTTTATAAAAGAAAACGCTCCTGCTAGCGGTGTTTTTCAGGCAGTGGTTGTTGTGGGAGCAGCAGTAGTTGCTGGAGAAGTGATAGGTTATCTTACAGAATATGAGGGGTGACTATTTTAGCCACCTAGCTATATCTTTTGCAAAATAGGTGACGATAAAATTAGCGCCAGCCCTTTTAATTGAAGTGATAACTTCCATCACGCTGCGCTCTTCTTCAAGAGCGCCAATATTTATTGCAGCTTTTAGCATCATATATTCACCGCTTGGGTGATAGGCTGCCAGAGGCATATAAGGATAGGCCTGTTTTACTTTATAAATTATATCCAAATAAGTATGAGCTGGTTTTATCATTAATATATCAACGCCTTCTTCAATATCCAGCATTGCTTCTTTTAAGGTTTCATCGCTATTGGCTGGATCCATTTGATAGCTTCTGCGATCTCCCTTTTTTGCGGCTCCATCAGTTGCGCCTCCAAATGGGCCATACATAGCAGATCTATATTTAATGCTATGGCTTAAGATAAGCACTTTATCAAATCCTGCTTTATCTAGAGCTTCCCGCATAGTTTCCACCACTTTATCTAACATTCCAGAAGGGGCTAAAACATCTGCGCCAGCTTTAGCATGGCTAACTGCTTGTTTTGCAATAATTTCAAGGCTTGGATCATTTTCTATGCATATATCTTCATTGTTCTCATGAACAATTCCACAATGTCCTAAAGGAGTAAATTGACAAAGACAAATGTCAGACATGATTAATAAATTAGGGGCTATGGATTTTATTTTTCTAATAGCTTGTTGAACAATACCATCATCGCTGTAAGAATCACTTCCTTGCGGGTCTTTATTTTGAGGAATTCCAAAGAGCATTATCGCTTTAATTTCTAAAGATAAAATTTCTTGAATTTCCTCTTCTAATCTATCAACACTATATTGAAAAAAACCAGGCATAGATTCTATTGGATTTTTTTTGTTATCTCCATGAACAACAAATACCGCGGCTACCAAATCATTGATAGTTAAGTTTGTTTCTCGAACTAAATCACGAATTATTGGGTTATATCTTAATCTTCTTGGGCGCATTACCATAAATTATCTCCTAAAGAAAGCCCCATTAAATCATATTCAAGTGTATCTTTCCAGAGTAAAAATTTATCTTTGACTAAACGCTTTAATACACGAATTAGTATCCATAAAGACATCATGTCATCAAATGTTGGTATGCTTGGAGAAAGTTTCTCATTTTTATGAAAGTCATGATATTTATTAAGGACCAATGCCATATGTGCTTCAACATGTTCAGACATTAGATTATTTGCAGCAAAATTAGTAGCATTCTTTGAGATTTGTTTTAACTCTTCATCATGTGTTTTCATCCATTCAAGCTGAGAAAAGATATTTGTTAATTCTGTATTTACAGGAACATAGTGGATATATGGCAGCATGGCCGGATAGAACCATTCCATATTATCTGTTTCTTGTTTTAAAAGCACAGAGTTTGAAAGCATAATCCAGGGAACTCTAGACCATGCACAAGTATTTCCATCGATAGATATTAGATATTTGTATTTTAAATGATCAACTTCTTTTACTTCTTGAGGTGATTCATTCCATAAGGTTCTTAAGGTTTGTTTCATTTTCTTTCCATCAGAACTTCTAGGAAATTGCTGGGTGATTTTAGAAAATTTAGCATCTATTAAATCAGGATAGAGTTTTGAAAGCATTGATAATGTTAGGCGGGGTAATTTACTAAAGTTATTTATGCTATATGTACCATTGCTTGTGGAGCCTCTCCAGAAAATCTTTTCTATTTTGTCTTCCCAGGGGCTATCAGTATTTGCTTCAATTATCTTTTTAGTAAGATTTTTCCATCCTTTATTAGCAATAAAATTGTCTGGTATTAGTATTTTATCTTTTTCATAGGGGGAATTAAGATTTTTAGACATAATAATAGCAGGAAACATTGCTGTTTCTTTTTCAGAATCATTATTTAGATTGGTTGGAATTCTATCAATCCTATAAAGGATAAAGTCTATATCTTGAATTTTATAATTTTTAACTAAATTTTGAAAATATTTTGAAAAAGCTCGAAAATCTGCAACTGTGCGATCATAACTATCAGCATAGAGTTTTTGATCAATAATCTGGAATCTATACATCATAAATTTATTACGATTTTCTTCATTGCTCCAGATATAATCTAATTGAGCCTGAGTGATTTTTTGGTCTTTTTTATCATCAAATTGATGCATAAGAAAATCTATTATTGCTATGCGCTCAGGGGAAGGATTTTCGGCTATGAATTCTTTAGCAGAAATATCTTTTAGATCCTTTGCAGAAGCAATATTAATAGTGAGTAAAGTTAGAAATAAGAAAATTATACGATACATCAAATAAGACTTCGTTTTTTTTAATTACTAGAATTAATGATAGCTACTTTAAAAGATGTAAGTCTAGTGTTTTATAGATAAGTTTTAAAAAAAAGATTCTAACCACCAAATAAGTTGATTTTTTGTTCGTATAAATAAAGTATAAAATAAATCTAACATTGATGGTTCTTTATTTTGGGAAGGAAGAGTTGCAACAATTTTCTCATTTTGGTGTAATTTGTGATATTCATTAAGAATTAATACCATATGAGCTTCAATATCTTCTGGCATTAAGTCATTCTTAATAAAATTGGTTGCATTTTCTGAGATTTGTTTAGCTTCTCTATCGTGATCTTTTATCCATTTTATTTGAGGGATTATATCCATCAGTCTTTCATCAACAGGAACGTAATGTACATAAGGTTTTATAGCAGAATAAAACCATTCAATTTTATTAGTTTCTTGTTTTACTAGAAGAGAATTAGACAACAAAACCCAAGGAACTCTTCTCCAAGCGCAAGTGTTGCCATCAATAGAGATTAAATATTTATACTTTAAATGATCCACTTCCTCTGCGGTTTGAAGATCATCTTTGATTAAGGTCATTATTTTCTTGCTATTTTTAGTGAATACTCTTCTATGATAAGAAGCAAATTTTGCATCTATTAGATTAGGATATGATTTTGATAACATAACCAGAGTTAAACGGGGTAATTTAGCAAAATTTTCCATAGAATATTTAGTACTGGCAGCTCCTGTTGTTGCCCCTCTCCAAAAGACTTTTTCAATTTTTTTATCCCAAGGATTACTTAAGTTGGCTTGCTGGATTTGAGAAATTAGTTCATTCCAGTAATCTATAAGGACCAAAGTGTCTGGCATTAACAGTTTATCTTTTTCATAAGGGTCATCCAAATCTTTTGACATCATAAAGGCTGGAAATTTTAAAGTTTCTTTTTTTAGATGATCTGGTGCTTTAATTTCATCCACTGTATAAACAATAAAGTCAACATCTTCTATTCTGTATTTCTTAGTAAGTTTTTGTAGAAAATTCTTTAATGAGTTGAAGTGTTTATAAACGGGATCATGGCTGTCTGCATAAAGTTTCTGATCTATTATTTGGAACCTAGAAATAATAAATTTTTCTCTTGCCTCTAGATTATTCCATAAAATATCTATTTGTTCTTGAGTGATTTTTTGGGGTTTCTTATCATCAAATTGATGAATAATAAAATCCACTATTTCTTTGCGCTCTAAAGAAGGATTTTGGGCTATAAATTCTTTAGCAGAGATATCCTTTAGCTCTGTTGCTGAGGATATGCTATAGCTAAATAGAGTTATAAATAAAAAAATTATACGATACATCAAATAAGACTTTGTTTTTTGCTTTGATTACTAGAACTAATAATAGCTATTTTAAAAGATGTAAGTCTAGTGTTTTATAGATAAGTTTTAAAAAAAAGATTCTATCCACCAAATAAGTTGATTCTTTATTCTTGTAAATAAACTATAAAGCAAATGACTCATTGATGGTTCTTGGTTATATGGTGGAAGAGTTGCTTTAATTTTTTCTCCCATGTGTAATTTATGGTATTCATTAAGAATTAATACCATATGAGCCTCAATATCTTCTAGCATTAAATTATTTTCAACAAAATTAGTTGCATTAAGAGATATTATTTTTGATTCTAAATCATGCTGCTTCATCCATTGGAATTGGGAAAATATATTAGATAGGTTTTCCTTAACAGGAACATAATGAAAATAAGGTTTAATAGCAGGATAAAACCATTGAATTTTACTAGTTTCTTGTTTTATTAGAACAGAATTAGAAAGCATAATCCAAGGCACTCTCCTCCAAGCACAGTTATTGCCATCAATAGAGATTAAATATTTATATTCTAAATGATCAACTTCATTAAGTTGGTGGAGATCGTCTTTAATAAAGGACTCTATTTTCTTAGTGTTTTTGGTAAATACTTCTCTGTCATAAGAAGAAAATTTTGCATCTATTAAATCAGGATATGACTTAGATAGCATAACTAAAGTTAAACGAGGCAATTTATCAAAATTATCTATAGTATATGGAGTTTTAGCGGCTCCTGAGGTTGCCCCCCTCCAGAATATTTTATTGATTTTTTGATCCCAAGGGCTATTTAAATTGGTTTGTTTAATTTGGTTGGTTAGGTTATACCAGTTATCTGTTATGACAAAAGAATCTGGGATCAATAACTTGTCTCTTTCATAAGGAGCGCTTAAATCCTTTGACATCATGAAGGCTGGAAAGCTTAAAGTCATTTCCTTTAATTCTTGAGGTCCTCTAATTTCATCCGAGGTGTAAACAATAAAATCAACATCGTTAATTTTATATTTTCTAATAAGTTGCTGTAAGAATTTTCTTAAAGCCTTGAAGCGTTGATGAACCAGTTCAAAACTATCTGCATAAAGCTGTTGATCTATTATTTGGAATCTGGTGGCCATGAAGGCTTCTTTTGCTTGCTTATTATTCCATAATTTATCTATTTCTTTTTGGCTGATTTTTTGGTCTTTTTTATCATCAAATTGATGAATAATAAAATTCACTATTTCTTTGCGTTCGAAGGAAGGATTTTGGGATATAAGTCCTTCTGCAGAAATAGTTTTTAGCTCTTCTGCAGAAGCTATATTAATGGTAAATAAAGTTATGAATAAAAGTATTATACGATATATCAACAAAACTTTAATTTATCTCCATCTAGAGTAATTGATATTTTATCTCCATCTTTTACCTCTCCTGCTATTAACAGTTTTGCTAATGGATTTTGAATTTCTCTTTGAATTAAGCGTTTTAAAGGCCTTGCTCCATAAGTGGGGTCATATCCATTATTGCTTAGCCAGTTTTTAGATTTTTCATTTAACTCTAAGTGAATATTATGCTTTGCTAATGTTTTTTCTAAATTATTAATCTGAATTTCAACAATTTTGCTAATATGTTTAAGAGCCAATTTATGAAAAACAATGATTTCATCAAGGCGATTTAAGAATTCAGGTCTGAAAGCTTTTTTTACAACTTCCATTACTTCCAGTTTGGCTTCATTAAAATTTTCTTCTGTGGCTAAAGTTAAATTTTCAGAGCCTAAATTAGAAGTGAGGATAATTACGGTGTTTTTAAAATCAACCACTACCCCGCGGCTATCAGTTAATCTTCCCTCGTCTAGAACTTGAAGCAATATGTTAAAGACATCTGGATGAGCTTTCTCGATTTCATCGAATAATATCACTTGATATGGACGTCTTCTTACTGCTTCAGTTAATGTGCCTCCTTCTTCATATCCAACATAGCCAGGAGGGGCGCCAATTAATCTTGCCACAGCATGTTTTTCCATATATTCAGACATATCAAATCTGAGCATTGCATGAGAATCGTCAAATAAAAACTTAGTTAAGGATTTGGTAAGTTCAGTTTTTCCAACACCAGTTGGTCCTAGAAATAGGAAAGATCCAAGTGGACGGTTGCTATCTTGAATTCCCGCTCTAGCTCTTCTTATAGCATCACTCACAGCATTTAGAGCTTCTTCTTGCCCTATAACTATTTTGGCTAGATCTTTTTCCATATGAAGAAGTTTTTCTATTTCGCTTCCCATAATTTTATTAATAGGAATACCTGTAGTTCTGGCAACTATTTGTCCAATATCTTGTTCGGTTATCTCTTCCTTAACAATTTTATTATGTTTGCTTGATTCGCTCTCCTCAAGTTTGCTAGTTAATTCAGGAATTAAGCTATAAGTTAGTTCTCCAGCCTTGGCTAGATCTCCGTCTCTTTTTGCAATTTCTAATTCTTGCTTAGCTTGTTCTAATTGTTCTTTAACTTTTTGAGAATTAGTTATTTTTAATTTCTCAGCACTCCATTGACTGGTAAGATCCAGAGACTTTTCTTCTAAAGAAGCTAACTGTTCTTTTATTTTTTCAAGGCGGTCTTGAGAAGCTTTGTTGTTTTCTTTCTTCAAGGCTTCTGCTTCAATTTTTAAAATGATAATTTCTCGATCTAATTTATCAATAGATTCTGGTTTGCTATCCACTTCCATGCGGAGTTTACTAGCTGCTTCATCTATAAGATCAATAGCTTTATCTGGAAGGAATCTGTCAGTTATATATCTGTCGGATAAAGTTGCTGCTGCTACAATGGCGCTATCAGTAATCTTTATTCCGTGATGCACTTCATATTTTTCTTTAACTCCTCGAAGAATAGCAATCGTGTCTTCAGCGGTGGGTTCAGAAATATAAACTGATTGAAAACGTCTGGCCAAAGCGGCATCTTTTTCTATATGTTTGCGATACTCATCTAAAGTAGTGGCACCAACGCAATGCAATTCTCCTCTAGATAACGCAGGTTTTAATAAATTAGAAGCATCCATTGAGCCTTCAGATGCTCCAGCCCCAACTAACATATGTAATTCATCAATAAATAAAATAATATCGCCTGTTGCTGCAGCAACTTCGGTTAATACCGATTTTAGTCGTTCTTCAAACTCTCCTCTGAATTTTGCTCCAGCAATTAATGCTCCCAGGTCTAGACTGATTAATCTGCAATTTCTAAGGCTCTCAGGAACATCTCCTTCCACCATTCTTTGGGCAATCCCTTCTATAATTGCAGTTTTACCAACCCCAGGCTCACCAATTAATACAGGGTTGTTTTTGATTCTTCGTGATAATACTTGAATAGTACGGCGAATTTCTTCGTCTCTGCCAATTATTGGGTCTAGATCCCCTTGTCGTGCAAGTTCAGTAATATCCTTGGCATATTTTTTCAATGCTTCGTAACTATCTTCGGCATTGCTACTATTTACATTACGTCCTTGTCTTAACTTGGTGATGGAGCTTTCTAAATCCTTTTTATTGACTTGTGCATTATATAGGATATTTCCAGCTGGAATATCTTTAAGGTTAGCAATTGCTAATAACAATATTTCTGTGGCAATAAATTGATCTTGTATCTTTTTGGCAATAGATTTAGCTTCTTCAAGAAGCTTGGCGCTATCTGTAGCTAGATATAATTGATCTGCAGCTGAAGAGGTTTGAATTTTTGGTAGTTTATCTAATTCTTGCTTTGTTTCTTTAGCTATTGATGTTGTGTTTGCGTTGCAGTTTTGTAGTAGCCTTATGCTTAATCCTTCCTCATCTTCAAGCAGAGCTTTAAGAATATGTAAGCTGGATAATTGTTGGTTATTAGCGCTTAAAGCATAGTTTTGCGCTGCCAGTATTATAGTTTTTGCTCTTTCTGTAAATTTATCAAGATTCATGATATTTCTCCTAATCCTTATAGTTAATTAATATTTTACTATTATAGATATAAGAAGCCATAGAATAATTTTCAACTTTGATAGATTTTTCTCTTGATTCTTTCTGAAAGTTTTATAATATGGATATTCCTCTGAAGCCGGATTAGCTCAGTGGTAGAGCAACCGCCTTGTAAGCGGTCGGTCGTCAGTTCGAATCCGACATCCGGCACCACTACCATTAGGGTCCGTTCTGGAGACATAGGTTACATTTTATTCTTGGGACATGGGTAACAGTTTTGCCTTGAAGGGGTTATCAAGAAGTTCAACTCTACAAGCATCCTCATCAAAATATCCTATATCAAAGTCCATAAAAGATACAAGCCAAATTTTATTTGAAACGGGCTATGCTAAACAAGGATACCTAATGCTTCAGATTTATAAATTAAAATAATCAAGGAAATAAAAATCATATCGAATGCTTTTGAAAATCTGCGCGTCTTTCTATTGAATCTAGCAAGATTTAACCTTATTAATGAGTTTTTAGACTCTACTAATGATGTTGCGGCTTTACTAACTACGTGCCGTTTGGCTAATTTATAGTAACCATAACTTTCGTAACCATCAGTACAAAGTATTTGAACTTTGTAGCCTTTCTTTTTGAGGCTTTGGGCCATTCTAACAT